>JBJTIJ010000408.1:0-6950 GCA_046094945.1 Planctomycetia bacterium
TCGCCGGGCGCCCGCGGCGGGCAGGGCTTCCCGTTATCGGCCAGCGGGCCCCGGGTCCCCAACCGCGCCCGACAGCCACGCGAGGTAGGCCTCGGAGCCCGCGCCGGGGGCCAGCACGAGCGCCTCGGGCACCTCGTAAGGATGCTGTTCGCCCAGCCAGCGCGCCAGCGCGGGCAGGCAGGCGGGCGTGGTCTTCACCAGCAGCAGGCTCTCGGGCTCGTCGTGCACGCGCCCCTCCCAGCGGTAGACGCTGCGCAGGCCCGGCACCACGTTCACGCAGGCGGCCAGGCCCGACTCGACCAGCCGGCGCGCGAGGTCGTGGGCCTCGCCGGGCGGTGCGGTGCACAGGAGCAGGCGGGCATCGGGGGCGGGGACGAGCTGCATGCGGGCCGGCATACGGTGCGGGCGGCCGCGACGCAACCCCCAGCCCCCGTCCCGGCCGTGGCGCGCGGGCCGGGGCGCGGCCGCGCGGCGCGCGCCCGCCGGGTGGTCCCTCACCCGCGAGGTCCCCGCCCGGCATGTGCGGCATCGCAGGCACGCTCGGCCCGCCGCGGCACGGCTCCGTCGACCCGCTGGCCGCAGCGCTGCACCGGCTGGCCGCGCGCGGCCCCGACGGCGAGGGCCGCGCCACGGCGCGCCTGGGCCCGCATGCGCTCGAGGTGGGCGTGCGCCGCCTGGCGCAGGTGGACGTGCCCCACGGCGTGCAGCCGGTGGTGCTGCCCTCGGGCTCGCTGCTGGCGTGGAACGGCGAGGTCTACAACCACGCGGCGCTGCGCCGCCGGCTGGAGCAGCGCGGCGTGCGCCTCGCCACGCGCGGCGACGGTGAGGTGCTGGCGGCGCTGCTCGAGCACGAGGGGCTGGCGGGGCTGGCGCACGTCGAGGGCTCCTACGCCTTCGCCTTCCTGCGCGTGCCGGGCGGCCCGCTGTGGCTGGGCCGCGACCCGCGCGGCGTGCGGCCGCTGGTGGTGCACGCCACGGCGCAGGGCGTGTGCTTTGCCAGCACGCTCGAGGGCCTGCGCCCGCTGCTGCCCGAGGCTGCGGCGCCCGACCTGCTGGCGCTGGCCGACGTGCTGCGCGAGGGCGTGGTCGCGGGCGGGCGCACGGCGCTGGCCGGCGTGCGGCGCGTGGCCCCCGGCAGCGTGCTGGAGGTGGACGCGCGCCTGACGCTGCGCGAGCTGGCGCTGCCCGCGCCCGTGATCGAGCCCGGCGAGCCGCCGCGGGCGCCCGGCGACGTGCTGGGCGCGCTGCGCCTGGCGGTGCACGACCGCCTGGCGCTGGAGCGGCCCGGCGCGGTGCTGCTCTCGGGCGGCGTGGACAGCGCGCTGGTGGCCGCGCTGTGCGCCGAGGTGCGCCCGCTCAAGGCCTGGACGCTGTCCTTCCCGCGGCATGCGGCCTTCGACGAGAGCCCGCGCGCGGCGCTGACGGCCGCGCGCCTGCGGCTCGAGCACGAGCTGGTGCCCTGCCCGCTGGACCCCACGGCGTGGGTGGTGGGCACCGCCGAGGCCTTCGACGAGCCCTTCGCCGACGCCAGTGCCGTGGCCACGTGGGGCCTCGCGCGCGCGGTGGGGGCCTCGGCGCGCGTGGCGCTCACGGGCACGGGCGGCGACGAGGCCTTCGGCGGCTACCGGCGCTACTGGCTGCTGGGCGCGGGCCCGTGGCTGCGCCGCGTGCCGGCCTTCCTGCGCGAGCCCATGCGCCGCGTGCTGGGCCGCACCTCGCCGCAGGGCGCGCGCGTGCTGGCCGCCTCGGGCGACGCGCAGGGCTTCTACCGGGGCCTGCTGCGCCTGCAGCACGAGGGCGAGGTGCGGGCGCTGCTGGGCCCGGTGCTGGCCGGGCTGCCGGCCCCCGAGCCTGCGCCCGGGCCGCGCAGCGCGGCCGAGGCCATGGCCGACGACCTGGCGCACTACCTGCCCGACGACCTGCTGGTGAAGGAGGATCGTGCGCTGATGGCCTTCGGCGTGGAGGGGCGCCACCCCTTCCTGGACCGGCGCGTGCTGGCGGCGGCCGCCGAGGTGGAGCACCGCGGCACGCCGGGCCGCGGGCGCCAGAAGCAGCTGCTGCGCGCCTACGTGAAGGAGGTCATCGACCCCGACCTGGCGCGCGAGCCCAAGCACGGCTTTGCCTTCCCGGTGGACATGCTCTACCGCACGGGCCTGCGCCCGCTGGCCGAGGAGATGCTGCTGGGACGGCGCACGCGCGAGCGCGGGCTGGTGTCGCAGGAGGTGGCGCAGGCCCTGCTGCGCGAGCACGCCGCCGGCACGCGCCCGCTGGGCGCGGTGATCCACGCCTGCGTGATGCTCGAGCTGTGGTGCCGGCGCGTGCTCGACGGCCTGGGCAGCGGCATCGCCGGCGCCTAGGCGCGCGCGCGCGCGTGCACGTCCGCTGCGCGTGCGCTGCAGCCGGGCGGCGCTGCGGCCGGGCGGCGCTAGCCGCCGCGCTCTTCCACCAGCGTGGCGAAGTACCAGATCGGGCCGGGCGTGATGGCGTCGAGCGTCTCGGCCTGCCAGCCGGGCAGTTCCAGCCGCAGGCGCCAGGCGCGCAGCGGCAGGTCGGGCATCAGCAGCCGGCCCGCGGCGTCGGTGACCCACTCGGGCGCGCCGGGCGGCTCGACGGGGGCCGGGCCCTCGTCGGTGGGCACGGCCGTGACGCGCACGCCGGCCAGCGGCACGCCGAAGGGCGAGGCCACCTGCAGGCGCAGGGGCGCGCCCGGCAGCAGGCGCAGCTCGATGTCCTGCATCGGGTTGCGCGCCTCGGCGGCGCGCGCCGCCCACGCCTTGCCCGGTGCGTGCGCCAGCACCTCGCAGGGGCCCGCCGGCAGCGGCCCCACGCGCGCGCGGCCCTCCGGGTCGGTGCGCGCCTCGACCTCCACGCGCACGCCGTCGAGCACGACGCGCGCCAGCACCTGCGCGTCGCGCACGGGGCGCCCGCGGCGGTCGAGCACCAGCACCGGCACGCGCACGCCCGCCTCCAGCCGCACCTCGCGCGCGCCGCCCGGCTCCTGGCCGTCGATGCGCACCACCGCCGGCGCGTGCTGGCCGCTCTCGACCACGACCGTGGCCGGCGCGTCGGCGGGCACCACGAGCCGCATGCTGCCGTCGCGGCCCGGCTCGAGGCGCTCGAGCACGCCGCGGCCCTCGGAGGGCGCGCCGCGCCCGCCCGCGGCGTAGCTGGCCTGCGCCGTGCGCAGCGCCACGGGCTGGCCGTCGCTGCCGCGCGCCGTGAGCGTGAGCGCGCGCCCGCGGTCGGCCAGCAGCACCTCGCGCGTGCCGGGCTCGAAGGCCACCTCGGTGAGCGGCCGGCCCTCGGACTGCACCGACAGGCGGGCGCCGCGCAGGCTGGCGGCGGGCACCTGCGCCTCGATGCGCGCGGGCCGCGCGCTGGGCGTGCGCACGGCCTCCCAGAGCACGCGCCCGTCGCGCGCCACGAGGCGGCCGGCGAGGATGGGCGTCTCGGCACGCGAGCCGGCGTCCAGGAAGGGCGTCCAGAGCGTGAGCAGCGGGCTGAGCTCGATGCGCGCGTCGGCGGCCGCCTGCGGGTGCACCCAGGCCTCGGCGGGCGCATGCCCCTCGGCCTCGACGGTGACGCGCGTGAGCGCGCGCAGCGTGGGCACTGCCAGGTGGCCGCGCTCGTCGGTGCTGCGCGGCGCCAGCTCGTCGCCCACGCGCACCTTGGCGCCGGCCAGCGGGGCGCCGCTGCCGGCGCGCACCACGCTCAGCGTCACGCTGCGCGGGCCCAGCCGCGCGGGCAGCGCCGCGGCAGGCAGGGCCACGCGCCACGTCGGCGTGGCCTCCGAGGCGGGCGGGGCCGCGTGCGTGAGCACGCTGTCGGCGCCCCAGCGCACGGAGAAGCCCTGCGACTGGTAGGAGGCGTCGCGCAGCAGCACGCGGTCGCCGCCGCGCTCGGGGCCCTCGGCCTGCCCGCCGTCGCCGGCGGTGGCGCGCCAGCCGGGCGCGTCGGTGCCGCCGGGCAGGCGCACGCGCATCGTCACGCCGTCGCGCGGCTTCCAGTCGGGCTTCCAGCCCTCGGCCCGCGCCAGCTGCGCGGGGTCGCTGCCCTCGCCCACGTCCAGCCGGCGGAAGCCGCCCGGGCCGCCGCCGCCCGGCCAGCCGCCGGGCAGGCACCGATGCATCTCCAGCAGCACGACGAGCAGCAGCACGGTGCCCAGCAGCAGGGCCAGCCGCAGCGGGGCGGCGCGGGCCCAGGCAAGGCGGCGCGGGGCAGGGTCGGGCATCGGGTCGCGGCGTCCGGGGCGCGCGCCCTCGCGCGCACGTGGCGCACAGCCTACGCGAGCGGGGACCGGACCTCACGGCGCCCGGGCAGGCCCCTGCGCGCGGGCCCGTATGCTCGCCCCCCGGAGCACCCGTGCCCACCGACCTGCGCCAGCGCCTCGCCGACGGCCCCGTGATCTGCGACGGCGCCATGGGCACCATGCTCTACGCGCGCGGCGTGTACCTCAACCGCTGCTACGACGAGGTCACGCTCACGCATCCCGACCTCGTGGGCGAGGTGCACCGCCAGTACGTGCAGGCCGGCGCCGAGGCGCTGGAGACGAACACCTTCGGGGCCAACCCCGTCAAGCTGGCCCGCCACGGGCTGGAGGACCGGCTCGAGGAGCTCAACGTGCGCGCGGTGGAGATCGCGCGCGCGGCCGCCGGCACGGCCGTGCACGTGCTGGGCGCCATGGGCCCGCTGGGCGTGCGGCTGGAGCCGTGGGGCCCCACCAGCGTGCAGGAGGCGCGGGCCCACTTCCTGCGCCAGGCGCGCGCGCTGGTGGGCGCGGGCGTCGACGGCCTGCTGCTGGAGACCTTCGGCGACCTGAGCGAGGGGCTGGCCGCGCTGGAGGCCGCGCGCGAGGCCGGCGGCGGGCTGCCCGTGCTGGTGCAGATGACGGTGGACCGCGACGGCCAGAGCCTCTACGGCACCACGCCCGAGGTGTTCGGCGCGGCGCTGGACCGCGCGGGCGCCGATGCCATCGGCGTCAACTGCAGCGTGGGCGCGCACGCCATGCTCAACGTGCTCGAGCGGCTGGCGCGCGTCACGGGCAAGCCGCTCACCGTGCAGCCCAACGCCGGCGCGCCGCGCAACGTGGACGGGCGCATGCTCTACCTGTGCACGCCCGACTACCTGGAGAAGTTCGCGCGCCGCTTCCTGGACGCCGGCGCGCGCCTGCTGGGCGGCTGCTGCGGCACCACGCCCGACCACATCCGCGCGCTGGCCAAGGCCGTCAAGCGCACGCGCGCGGCCCTGCGCGCCGCGCCGCCGGCGCAGGCCGTGGCCGTGCTGGGCCAGCCCAGCCCGGGCCGCGAGCCGCCGGCGCTGGAGGCCCGCTCGCCGCTGGGCCGCGCGCTGGCGCGCGGCGAGCGCCCGCTGCTGGCCGAGCTCACGCCGCCGCGCGGCTGCGACGCCTCGGCGGTGCTCGAGCGCGCCGCGCGCCTCAAGGCGCTGGGCGTGACGGCCATCAACATCCCCGACGGTGCGCGCGCCAGCGCGCGCATGAGCCCGCTGGCGCTGGGCGCGCTCATGCAGCGCGAGGTGGGCATCCCGCCCGTGCTGCACTACTGCTGCCGCGACCGCAACCTGCTGGGCATGCAGGCCGACTTGCTGGGCGCTGCGGCGCTGGGCATCCACGACCTGATCCTGATCACCGGCGACCCGCCCGTGCTGGGCGACTACCCCGAGGCCACGGCCGTCTTCGACATCGACGCCATCGGCCTGGTCAACCTGGCCGCGCGCCTCAACCACGGGCTCGACCCCGGCGGCAACGACATCGGGCCCTCGCCGGGCTTCGTGATCGGCGTGGGCCTCAACCCCACGGCGGCCGACATGGAGCGCGAGCTGGCCCGCTACCGCTGGAAGGTGGAGGCCGGCGCCGAGTACGCCGTCACGCAGCCGGTGTTCGACATCGAGGCGCTCGACCGCTTCCTCGACCGCCTGCCCGGCCGGCGCATCCCGGTGCTGGCCGGCATCTGGCCGCTGCAGAGCCTCAAGAACGCCGAGTTCCTCAACACCGAGGTGCCGGGCGTGAAGGTGGCCGACCGCGTCATGGAGCGCATGGCCGCGGCGGGCGACGCCGCGGCGCAGCGCGCCGTGGGCCTGGACATCGCGCTGGAGATGGTGGCCGCCGTGCGCGACCGCACGCAGGGCGTGCAGGTGAGCGTGCCCTTCGGGCGCGTCGAGTCGGTGGCCGCGCTGGTGGCCGCGGTGCGCGCCTAGGCCCGGCTGCGCGACCCGGCTGCGCGCGCCGGGCACGGCAGGGCAGCCGCGCACGGCTCGAGGATCAAGGCTCGCGGAGCACGGCTAGAAGAGCACGGCCCAGCGCGTGGCGCCCAGCGCCGCGCGCCGTGCGCTGCGCAGCGCGGTGGCGCGCGCGGGATCGCTGCCCTGCAGCAGGTCGAGGTCGTCGAGCGCGCCCAGCGCATCGAGCCCGCGCTGGGCCTCGCGGCCCGCGGGCGTTCCGGGGGCTGCGCGGCGCACGGCGCGCGGCGCTGGGCGCCACGCGCTGGGCCGTGCTCTTCTAGGCGCCTCCACACGGGAAGTTGCACGTCGACAAGACCTCCGACGGCTCAAGCGTTGCGACACGCACATCAAGCGGTTCGCGGTGCCGCGGCTAAGTGTCATCGCTGTGTGCCGCCCAGCACTGATACTCGAGACGGGCGCTAACGGGCCGGCGACACCTTCATGTATCATGCGCACACTTTGGTGCAAGACAAGGAGTACATCCCGTGGCACGCACTAGGTCTGAAGGCTGGGAGCACGCCAAGATCACTGGTCATGCGTTTGAGGATGAGTTCGCCCTCACGGTGGTTGACCCGGAGTCTACTGAGTACCGCGCCCTCATGGCCCTCCTGAAGGAGGCAAAGATCAAGCAGTGCCCGGTGAAGGCAGACCCCAGGGCAGGGAGAGACCATGTCCTCGACTGGACAACCAAGGGGCACACGACGCCCAAACGA
>JBJTIJ010000409.1:0-5784 GCA_046094945.1 Planctomycetia bacterium
GGCTGCGGCAACGACTACGTCTACGTGGACGGCTTCGCCCACCACGTGCCCGACCCGGCGGCGCTGGCCCGGCAGGTGGCCGACCGCCGCTTCGGCATCGGCAGCGACGGCCTGATCCTGGCGCTGCCCAGCAGCACGGCCGACTTCCGCATGCGCATGTGGAACGCCGACGGCAGCGAGAGCGAGATGTGCGGCAACGGCATCCGCTGCGTGAGCAAGTTCGCCTACGACCGCGGCCTGGTGGGACGGCGCACGCGCCTGTCGGTGGAGACGGGCGCGGGCCCGAAGGCGGTGGAGCTGGTGCTGGAGGCGGGCGAGGTGGTGGCGGCCACGGTGGACATGGGCCCGCCCATCCTGGAGCGCGCGCGCATCCCCATGCAGGGCCCGGCCGGGCAGGTGGTGGACGAGCCGCTGGCGGTGGACGGCACCACGCTGCGCATCACCGGCGTGTCGATGGGCAACCCGCACGCCGTCACCTACGTGGAGCGCGTGGAGGCGGCGCCCGTCACCACGCTGGGCCCGCGCGTGGAGCACCACCCGGCCTTCCCGCGCCGCACCAACGTGGAGTTCGTCGAGGTGCTCTCGCGCAGCGAGGTGCGCCAGCGCACGTGGGAGCGCGGCAGCGGCGAGACGCACGCCTGCGGCACGGGCGCCTGCGCCGTGACGGTGGCCGGCGTGCTCACCGGCCGCACGGGCCGCGAGCTGACGCTGCACCTCCTGGGCTGCGACCTGCACGTGCGCTGGCCCGAGGGCGGCAGCGTGGCCATGACGGGCCCCTGCGTGGAGGTGTTCGAGGGCAGCTGGCCGCTGGGACGCGCCTAGCCGTGCAGGCCTGCGACGAGTGCGGCAACCACGCCGTGGCGCTGCGGCGCCTGGAGGGCGTGGAGGTGGGCGAGTGCAGCCTGTGCGGCCACCTGCAGGGCGACGACCGCGCGGTGGCGCGCGTGGAGCAGCATCGCGCGGCGCGCGAGCGGGGCCTGGACCCCGACGTCTACCCGCTGGTGCTGGCGCTGGAGCGGGTGCCCACCTTCGCGGTGGAGGGCGCCACGGCCGGCGAGCCCGGGCGCGGCGACTACCCCTTCGTGTTCCTGCGCCTGGACCCCGAGGGGCTGGCCGACCTCGAGCGCCTGCTGACGGTGCTGGAGATGGCCAACCACGCCACGCGCCGGCGCTGGGTGGTGGAGTGCGCGCTGCAGCGCGGCCTGCTCTTCATCCTGCGCCCGCGCTTCTGGAAGCCGGTGACGGCCATCACGGCCGAGGACGTCGAGGCCTCGCGGGCCGACCTCGCGGTGCTGGCCGACGTGCTGGCACGCAACGTCGCGGCCGCCTGGTGGCGCGAGCGGCGCCCGCCGGCCTCGTCCACGCTGCGCCGCCCGCGCTGAGGGGCCGCGGCGCCGGCCTGCGCCCTAGGCGCCGCGGATGCGCAGCGAGAGGTCCAGCGCCGGGGCCGAGTGCGTGAGGGCGCCCACCGAGATGCGCTGCACGCCGGCGGCGGCGTAGGCCGCCACCGTCTCCAGGCTCATGCCGCCGGTGGCCTCCAGCAGCGGGCGCGGCGGCGGCAGGCTGCGCACGTGCTTGACGGCGGCGCGCACGGCGCCAAGGTCGAAGCCGTCCAGCAGCACCACGTCGGGGCGCTCGGCCACCACGGCCTCCAGCTCGGCCTGCGTCTCGACCTCCACGTACAGCGGCACGCCCGGCGCGTGCGCGCGGCAGCGGCGCATGGCCTCCACCAGCGCGGCCGGGCCGGTGCGCCCGAAGGCCGCGTAGAGGTGGTTCTCCTTCACCATCAGCGCGTCGTCCAGGCCCAGCCGGTGGTTGTGCCCGCCGCCGCAGCGCACGGCGTGCTTCTCCAGCACGCGCCAGCCGGGCGTGGTCTTGCGCGTGTCGTAGAGGCGTGCGCCCGTGGCCATCAGCGCCTCGACGTAGGCCTGCGTGAGCGTGGCGATGCCCGACAGGCGCCGCAGCAGGTTGAGCACGGTGCGCTCGGCCGACAGCAGGGCGCGTGCGTCGCCCGCCACCGTCAGCAGGCGCTCGCCCTCGGACACCGCGTCGCCGTCCTGCACGTGCTCGGTGACCGTGCAGGCCGGGTCGAGCAGGCGGAAGCAGGGCGCGGCCAGCGGCAGGCCCGCCACCACGCCCGGCGCGCGCGCCACGAGGTCGGCGCTGGCCGGCGTGCCGGCCGGCACCACCGCCTGCACGGTCAGGTCGTGCGCGGCCCCGTCTTCCTGCAGCGCCGCGCGCAGCAGGGGCAGGTGGGGCTCGACCTCCAGCCGCGGGAGCGCGTCGTCGCTCATGGCGGCATCGTACGGCGCGCGCGCGCCAGCGGCACGGTGCTCCATCGGCGTCCCGCAGCGTCCCCGCGGGCGGCGGGCCTGCCGGGCTGCGGGCCTAGCGGGGCGCCGGGCCCGGCGGGCCGGGCGCGGCGCGGGCTGCGGGCGGCGCGGGCGCGGTGCCCGCGCCCTGCAGCGGCAGGCCCGCGCTGGTGAGGCGCACGAGGCGCGTGGCGGCCAGCGCGGCGGCGCGCGCCGGGCCCAGCGCGGGCACGGCTGCCAGCGCCTGGAGGCTGTGCGGGGCGCCGTGCTGCTGGCGGTGCTCGGCCAGCGCGCGGGCGCGCTGCGGGCCCACGCCCGGCAGCAGCGCCAGCCGCGCGGGCGGGTCGTGCGCGAGGTCGATGGCCAGCGGGCGCGGCACGCAGGGCACGCGCGCGGGCGCCCACAGCGGCGCGAGCGCCACCAGCGCCATGCCGCCGGCCAGCAGCACGTGCAGGGCGCCGCGTGCCATGGCCTGGCGGCTGCGTGCGGCGGGCGTGGGCGCGAGGTGCATGCCCTTCCCTCCGCGCGCCGGCGGCGTGCGGTTTCGCCGCCGGCGCGCCCGGCGTAGAGTGCGCGCCGTGAGCCCCGTGCCCCTCCCGCCTGCCGGCCCGGCCGTGCCCGTGGTGGCCGCCGAGGGCCTGGCGCTGGCCTACGGGCGCGGGCGCACGCGCGTGCAGGCGCTGGCGGGCCTCTCCTTCACGCTGGCGCCCGGCGAGTGCCTGGGCCTGCTGGGCGCCAACGGCTCGGGCAAGAGCACCACGCTGCGCCTCGTGCTGGGGCTGGAGCGGCCGCAGGCCGGGCGCATCGAGGTGCTGGGCGGCCGGGCCGGCCGGCGCGCGGCGCGCGCGCAGTCGGGCTTCGTGCCCGAGGAGGCGCGCCGCTTCGGCCTGCTCACGGGCCGCGAGACGCTGGACCTCTTCGCTGCGCTGCAGGGCGTGGGCCCGCGGCGCGAGCGGCGCCGGCGCGTGGACGAGGCGCTGGCGCTGGTGGGCCTGCCGGCCGAGGCCGGCGAGCGGCGCGTGGGCGGCTACTCGCGCGGCATGGCCCGGCGCCTGGCGCTGGCGGCAGCATGGGTGCACCGCCCGCGCCTGCTGGTGCTCGACGAGCCCACCAGCGGGCTGGACCCGCTGGGCACCGAGGAGGTGCTGGCGCTGCTGGCGCGCCACCGGCGCGAGGGCGGCGCCACGCTGCTCTCCACGCACGACCGCGTGACGGCCGAGGGCGCCTGCGACCGCGCACTGGTGCTGCAGCGCGGCGTGTGCGTGCGCGAGGGCGTGCCGGCGCGGCTGCTGGCGGGCGATGCCAGTGCCTCGCTGGCGGCGCTGCTGCGGCCGCCGCCGGGCGGGGACGGCGCGCGTGCGTGAGGCGGCGCTCTACCTTGCGCTCGACCTGCGCAGCGTGCTGCGCGGGCGCGCGCTGCGCGCCGCGGCGCTGCTGGCGCTGGGTGCGCTGGCGCTGGGCCTGCTGCTGGCGCCCGGCGCCGGCGCTGCGGCGCCCGGCTCGCTGGCCGCCACCTGGCTGGCGTGGGTGCTGGGCGCGCTGTGCGTGATGGGTGCCGCGGCCGGCGGCAGCTTCCTCGCGGCGGACCGGCTCGAGGGGCGCAGCGCCTGGCTGGCCACGCTGGGCCCGCCGCAGGTGCTGCGCCGGCTGGGCGCGCTGGGGGCGGGCGCCTCGCTGGTGCTGGCAGGCGGGCTGTGCGCCGCGCTGGCGGTGGGCCTGCTGGGGCCCCTGCTGGGGCTGGTGCCCGCGGTGCGCGACGCGCACGCGCTGGAGCCCGAGCGCAGCGCCAGCTTCCGCGCCTCCGGCGGCGCTGCGCGCCCGCTGCTGCTGGACCTGCCGGTGGTGCCGGCGTCCGCGGGCACGCTGCTGCTGGAGACGCGCCCGCGCGGCTGGACGCCCAGCCTGGGCGCGCCCGGCGCGCTGCGCCTGGCGTGGCAGTGCGGCCGCGCCTCGGGCGAGGTGGACGTGCCCTGGCGCGGCCGGCTGGAGGTGCCGCTGGAGGCGGGCGCACGCCAGGTGCGGCTCACGCTGGTGGACGGCGCCTACGACCTCTCGCTGGTGCGCGGCTGGATGCTGGGCGAGGCGCGGCCCGTGCTGGCCTCGTGGCTGTGGGCAGGACTGCTGCTGGCCTTGCTGGGCGTGGCGCTGGTGCCGCTGGCCGTGGGCCTGTCGCGCTTCACCTCGGCGCCCACCGCGGCCGCTGCCACCGTGGTGGTGGTGCTGGTGTCGGGCATGCGCGGCGTGCTGCCCGAGCTGGAGCAGCTGCCGGCGCTGGGCACGCTGCAGCAGGCCGCGCGTGCGGTGCTGCAGGCGGCCGCCGCGCTGGCGCCCGACCTCGCGCGCCTGGCGGTGGTGGCCGAGCCCTGCCAGGGCCGCGCGCTGGAGGCCAGCGTGCTGGCCGCGGCGCTGCCGCTGCTGCCCGTGGCGCTGGCCGGCCTGCTGCTGGTGCTGCTGCCGGCGGGGCGCAGCGTGCACGGGGACGAGGCATGAGCCGCACGGCGCTGGCGCTGGCCGGGGTGGTGCTGCTGGCGGGGGCGGCCGCGCTGCACCCGGCGCCGGCGCCGGCCGCGGGCCCGCTGGCGGCGCTGGGCCGCTCGCTGGGCGGCTGGCGCGTGGCCGCGGTGGACGTGCTGGCGCTGCGCGCCGACGCCTTGCGCCGCGAGGGGCGCAGCGACGAGCTGGTCGCGGTCTACGAGGCCATGGTGGGCCTCGACCCCGGCAACGCCGCGGCCACCGAGGCGCTGGCGGCGCTGCTGGTGGCCGAGGGCCTGCGCGTGGCGAGCAGCGACGACGAGCGGCTCGAGCGCTGGTCGGACGGCATGCGCCTGCTGCAGGCCGGCATCGTCGAGCACCCGTCCTCGGCCCTGCTGGCCATGCGCGCGGGCCTGCTGCTGCTGGAGGACGCCGAGGCCACGCCCGGGCTGGCGCAGCGCGTCGAGGCGCGCATGGGCGGCGTGGGGGGGCGCGTGGGCACGGGCCTGGCCTTCCTCGCCGCGGCCGCGGCCGCCGAGGAACACCTGCCGCGCACGGGCCGCGCGCACCTCGTCGCACTGGCGCGCGAGGCGCCGCGTCGCGCGGCCGAGGCGCTGGTGCGTGGCGCGCCCGGGGCCGAGGTGCGCGCGCTGCTCGCCGAGGCGGCCGTGCTGGGCGCGCTGCGCAGCGCCGCCTGCGCGCAGGTGGAGGAGCTCACCGACCCCGAGCCCGGGCACCCCGAGGGCCGGCGCGTGGCGCTGCCCGAGCGCCTGGCCGCGCATGCGGCGCTGCTGGAGGCGGCGCTCGCGGCGCGTGCCGCGCACGACAGCGCCGCGCTGGCGCGCGCGCTGGAAGCCGCCGAGGCGCGCGCGGGCGCCACCGCCACCACGCGTGCGTTGCGCGCCACGCTGCCGCGCTAGCGGGGGCGAGTCGGGCGCGACGCGCACCAGCGCCTCGGCCGCGCGACGCGGCGCCTCGCGCGCCAGTGCGACGAGGTGCG
>JBJTIJ010000410.1:0-38590 GCA_046094945.1 Planctomycetia bacterium
GGGAGGGTGCCGTGCTGCCGGGCCGGGCTCTCCCCGTCCCGTACCCCACCCGCAGGAGGCTACCCGGTGAGCGTCAAGGACAAGGTCATCGAGATCGTGTGCGAGCAGCTCGGCCAGCCCAAGGACAAGGTCAACGAGAACACCTCGTTCATCACCGACCTGGGCGCTGACAGCCTCGACACCGTCGAGCTCGTCATGGAGCTCGAGGACGAGTTCGACCTCAGCATCCCTGACGAGGAGGCCGAGAAGATCAAGACGGTGGGCGACGCGATCCGCTACATCGAGACGCACTCCCAAAAGAAGGAGTGAGCCCGATGGGGCGCCGGGTCGTCGTCACGGGCCTGGGGACCATCAACCCCTGCGGCCACGACGTGCGTTCCTCGTGGGATGCCGTCGTGAATGGCCGCAGCGGGGCGGGCCCCATCACGCGCTTCGATGCCGCCGCCATGGAGATGCCCTGCCGGGTCGCCTGCGAGATCAAGGGCTTCGAGCCGGGCAAGCACTTCGAGTTCCGCGACATCAAGAAGCTGGACCTGATGGTGATGTACGGGCTGGTGGCGGCGCAGCAGGCCTGGCTGGACGCAGGGCTGGGCGCGCTGGCGGGCCTGGCCCGCCACCGCGCGGGCGCCATCATCGGCACCGGCATCGGCGGCCTGGACACCATCGAGGACACGCACACCACGATCATGGAGAAGGGGCCGCAGCGCGTGAGCCCCTTCTTCGTGCCCAAGATGATGCCCAACGCCGTGGCGGGCAACCTGTCCATCCGCTTCGGCCTCGAGGGCCCCGCCTACGTCACCTCGTCGGCGTGCGCCTCGAGCAACCACGCCATGGCGCTGGCGCACCGCAGCGTGCGCGACGGCGAGCAGGACGTGTGCATCACCGGCGGGGCCGAGGCCACCATCACCTCGATGGGCATGGCGGGCTTCAACAGCATGCGCGCCATGAGCACGCGCAACGACAACCCGACGGCCGCCAGCCGCCCCTTCGACCGCGACCGCGACGGCTTCGTGATGGGCGAGGGCGCCGGCATCCTGGTCTTCGAGGAGTACGAGCACGCCAAGGCGCGCGGCGCCCGCATCTACTGCGAGGTGCTGGGCTCGGGCATGAGCTCGGATGCGCACCACATCACGGCGCCGGCCCCCGGCGGCGTGGGCCCGGCGCGCGCGATGCAGCTGGCGCTGCAGGACGCGCGCCTCGCGCCCGCGGACATCGACTCCATCAACGCGCAGGGCACCTCCACCGAGCTCAACGACCGCGCCGAGACGGCCGCGATCAAGACGGTGTTCGGCGCCCACGCCCACAAGCTGGCCATCTCGTCGAGCAAGTCGATGGTGGGCCACCTGCTGGGTGGCTCGGGCGGCGTGGAGGCCGTGTTCACGGCCATGTCGATCCTCGAGGGCCTGGTGCACCCCACCCTCAACCTCGACAACCCCGACCCCGAGTGCGACCTCGACTACGTGCCCAAGGTGGCGCGTCGCCTCAAGGTGCGCCGGGCGCTGAGCAACAGCCTGGGCTTCGGCGGGCACAACGTCACGCTCGCCTTCGGCGCCCTGTAGCCCCGGTCGGTGGCTGCCCTCGAGGTCGCCGCCGGGCTGCGCGAGCGCCTGCTGGCGTGCGGCCAGGGCCACCTGCTGGAACAGGCGCTGGCGCTGGATCCCGCGCTGGGCACGGCGCTGCTGGCCGAGGCCGCCGGCGAGCCCTGGGAGGCCTTGCGCAAGGCGGCCCTGGCGGGTGCCGCCCCGCCGCCGCCTGAGCTGCGACCGCCTTCCTGCCTGACGCTGCGCCGCCAGCAGGCCGTGGGGGGGCTGCGCACCCGCCTGGCGGCGCTGGGGCGCCAGCGGCTGGCCGAGGGCCGCGTGGCCACGCTGCTGCTGGCCGGTGGGCAGGGCACGCGCCTGGGCCACCCGGGCGCCAAGGGCACCTTCGTGCTCGGCCCGCGACCCGACCGCACGCTCTACGCCGTGCTGGCTGAGCGCGTGGCACGCGCCAGCCGCGAGGCCGGGCGGCCCATCCCGCTGGTGGTGCTCACCAGCCCGGCCACCGACGCGGAGACGCGTGCCGCGCTGGGCGAGCCGGGCCGCCATGGCCTGCAGGGTGGGCAGGTCGAGTTCGTGCTGCAGCGCACCCTGCCGGTGCTCGACGGCGCAGGCCGGGCGCTGCTGGACGGTCCGCACGCCCTGCTGCGGGCCCCCGACGGCCACGGCGGAGCGCTGGGGGCCCTGGAGGCGGCCGGCACGCTGGCCCGCCTGGAGGCGCAGGGCGTGGAGGTGCTGACCACCTTCCAGGTGGACAACCCGCTCGGGCGCCCGCTGGACCCCGTGATGCTGGGCTGGATGCGCGAGCGCAGCCTGCAGGTGGTGGGCACGGCCGTGCGCCGGGCCTCGCCCGAGGAGCGCGTGGGCATGTTCGCCCGCGACCTGGACGGCCGCCTGCGGGTGGTCGAGTACAGCGAGCTGGAGGGCCTGCCGGCGGCGCGCGAGCTGGCCCTGGGCAGCATCGCCCTGCACGCGCTGGACCTGCCCTGGCTGCGCTCGCTGCCGCTGCGTGACCCCGCCTTCCTGCCGCTGCACCCGGCGCGCAAGCGCGTCGAGGCCTTCGACCCCGCCCACGGGGCCCGGCGCGCACAGGACGCCATCAAGTGCGAGCGCTTCCTGTTCGACGTCTTCCCGTGGGCGGCGCGCGGCGAGGTGCAGGAGGTGGACCGGGCCCGCGAGTTCGCGCCGGTGAAGAACGCCAGCGGCAGCGACAGCCCCGAGACAGCCCGGGCGCTGGTCGAGGCCGAGGTGCGGCGCTGGCACGCGGAGCGCGGCCTGCCGGTGCACGATCCGGTGGCGCACGAGCCGCTGGTGCTGGACGCCGAGGTGGCCTAGGCCCGCAGGCGGCGCCCGTGTCGCGGGCCCGTAGGATGTGGGCCGCGCACACGGAGCAGGCACATGGTCCGCGGGTCCGACAGGATGCAGGTCGCAGTCCTGATGGGCGGCCCCAGCAGCGAGCACGACATCTCGCTGCTGGGCGGCAAGAACGTCGTGGATGCGCTCGACCTGCGGCGCTATGACGTGCGCCCGGTGGTGATCCTGCGCAACGGCGCCTGGCAGGTGGCTGCGCGCCCCTGGCGCGGGGCCGAGGGCGGCTTCGACCCGCACGCCGGCTCGGGCTGGCGCAGCTTCGAGGGCACCTGCGAGGCACTGGCGCACCTGCGCTCGCTGCACGTGGCGGCCGTGCTGCCCATCCTGCACGGCCGCTTCGGCGAGGACGGCACGCTGCAGTGCTGCCTGCAGGCCGCGGGCCTGCCGTACGTGGGCAGCAACGGCCGCGCCAGCGCCACGGCCGCCGACAAGATCCGCACCAAGGAGGTGCTGGGCTTCCACCGCGTCGCCACGCCGCGCTTCGAGGTGCTCGCGCGCGAGGACCTGCGCAGCGGCCTCTCGGCCGTGAGCGAGCGCCTCGTGCAGTCCTTCGGCCTGCCGCTGGTGATCAAGGACCCGCTGGGCGGCTCCTCGCTGGAGGTGCGGCTGTGCGAGGACGTGGGCCAGGTGGCCGCGGCGCTCGACGCTCTCGGCCCCAACGCCGAGCGCCTGATGGCCGAGGCCTTCGTGCGCGGGCGCGAGCTCACGGTGGGGGTGCTGGGCCTGCGCGAGGGCGAGCCGCCGCTGGCGCTGCCCGTGATCGAGATCCGGCCCACCAAGTCCAAGACCTTCGACTACGCCGAGAAGTACGCCGCCGACGGTGCGCAGGAGCTGTGCCCGGCGCCGCTGGAGCCCGCGCTGGCGCGGCAGGCGCAAGACCTCGCGCTGCGCGTGCACGGCCTGCTGGGGTTGCGCGCCCTGTCGCGCACCGACCTGATGCTGGCCGAGGACGGCAGCCTGCAGGTGCTGGAGACCAACACCCTGCCGGGCATGACCCAGCGCAGCCTCGTGCCGCGGGCTGCGGCGGCCGCGCAGATCACGTTCCCGGCGCTGGTCGAGGGCCTGCTGCGCACCGCGGCGCTCTAGGGCAAGCCCGGGCACGGCACCTGCCGCCTGCGACTGGCACGTGCGAGTGGCGCGTGTGCTTGCCGCGCTGGCACCCGCGACCACTCCGCACCGGCCCTGTACCCACCCCGGGCCCGGCCCCGCGACCTGCTGCTGGACGAGCCCGCGGCTTGGGCGAGGATCAGGGCATGACGACGCCGACGCCGGTCTACCCGAAGGTCTGGGGCGAGGAGCACTGGATCGTCAACAAGGACTACTGCGGCAAGCTGCTGGTGCTCAAGCAGGGCTTCCGCTGCTCGATGCACTACCACAAGGTCAAGGACGAGGTCTTCTACGTCATCAAGGGCAAGGTGCTGCTCGAGACCGAGCAGGGCGCGCGCGTGATGCGGCCGGGCGACCACGCGCACATCCCGCAGCGCCTGCTGCACCGCTTCTCGGGCCTGGAAGACAGCCAGATCATCGAGTTCTCCTCGCACCACGAGGAGGACGACAGCTACCGCACCGAGCCCAGCGGGGCCTTTGACCTGGCGGCGGTGCGCTTGCCGCCCGAGTAGCAGCGCGCCCGGCCGGCGCGGGGCCAGCCGGCTGGCAGGCTGGGCGGGCCGGGCAGGCCGCGCCGCCCCCGAAGCACTGCGCCCGGCGCGCTAGCATGGCCGCGTGCCCACGTGCGTGCCTCCCCCGGGCGCGGGCCGCAAGGCTCGCGCCGGCCTGCGCCTGGCCGGCGGCCTCGCCTTGCTGGCCGTGGTCGTCTCCGGCGGGGCGCGGGTGCTGCGCCAGGCCGCGCCCGAGGCGCCCGTGCTGGGGCTGGAGGCCCCCGAGCGCAGCCCGCGCGCAGCAGGTCCGGCCGCGGCCTCGCTGCCTGCGGCCACGCCCGAGGTGCCCGCGGGCGGCACCTACTGGGGCATCGTGGTGGACAGCGGCGGGCGCCCCGTGGACGGGGCCAAGGTGCTGCTGGTGCGCTACGAGAGCGGCACGGGCGTGGACGTGCCGCGCTTCCGGCCTGACGGCTCGGACTTCGACCCGGCCCGCGTGGCACGCATCGGCGACTACCACGTCTCGGGCGAGACCCGCACCGGGCCCGACGGGCGCTTTGACGTCACGGCCGGCACGCCGCGCGACGAGGTGAAGATGGTGGTGGCCTGGTCGGACGAGCATGCGCCGGCCTACGCCTTCACGGGCTCGGCGCAGGACGAGGTGCGCGTGGTGCTGCAGGCCGGCGGGCGCCTCAAGGGGACCGTGCTCGACCCGCGCGGGCAGCCCGTGGCCGGTGCGCTGGTGGAGGTGTTCCTGCAGCAGCCTGCGCCGCGCGCGCTGGCCCCCGAGCCCGGCAAGGAGGTGCTGGCCCTGCCCGGCGACAAGCGCCGGCTGTCGGCCGCGGCCACGCTGGGCGACTTCATCGGGCGCATCGTGGGGCCGCGCGTCTACGGCATCGAGCCCAGCGACCAGATGGCACTGCGCCTCTCCACCCGCGCCGATGGCACCTTCAGCGTGGGCCCGGTGGACGACAGCGTGCAGCTGGAGGTGGTGATCAGCCACCCGGACTACATGTGGACCGACTTCGACGAGGACGAGCAGGGCTTCGTTCAGCGGCCGGTGCTGCGGCCCGGCCAGGTGCTCGAGCGCACCTACACGCTGCGCGAGGGCCACTGGATTGCGGGGCGCGTGGTGGGCGACGACCCGGCCCAGACGGGCATCCCGGGCGTGGTCATCCAGGTGCGCAGCATCCCCTCCTACAAGAAGCACCGCTACTACGACCAGAAGCCGCGCATGGCCATCACGGACAGCGATGGCAGCTTCCGCGTGGCCGGCCTGAGCCATGCGCCGTACACGGCCGACCTCTTCCACGCCTCCTTCGGCCACGAGTTCCAGGGCAAGGTGGCTGCCGACACGCGCAACCTGCTGTGGGTGGTGCGCAGCCGGGGCGGCGTGCTGGGGCGCGTGAGCGGGCTGGAGGAGCGCCCGCCCGGCGGGCGCGTGCGGCTGACGCTGGAGCCGCTGGCCGCGGGCGGTGCCACCGGGGCGCAGGTGCAGGCCGAGGCCGTGCTGGCGCCCGACGACACCTTCCTGCTCGAGCGCGTGGACCCGGGCACCTACCGGGCCACGCTGCGGGCCGGCACGCGTGCCGCCCAGCCGGTGGTGTTCACCATCGAGCCGCGCAGCGTGGCGCGCGTCGATTTCGCCTGCGGCGGGGGGGGCGCGCTCGAGGCGCGCGCCAGCGACGCGGCCGGCCGCGTGGTCGACCCGGTGGCGGGCGCGCTGCGCCGCCTGGTGGAGGGCGAGGCCCCCGCACTGGTGGAGGAACTGGTCTCGCGCGCGGGCGTGCTGGCGGCGGAGGGCGTGCCGGCCGGCCGGTACGTGCTCGAGCTCTCCGCCGAGGGCTACCTGCCGGCGCAGAGCGAGCCCTTCGAGGTGCGCGACGGCGGCCTGTGCCGGGTGGGCCCGCTGGTGCTGCAGCGCGTGGCCCGGCTGCGGGTGGGCAGCGTGCGCGACGGGTCCGGCCGGCTGCTGCAGGTGCCCATCGCGCTGGAGGTGGCCGAGGGCGAGCAGGACTACCAGCCCGTGCTGGTGCTGCGCGGCGACCTGCCGCTGCGGCCCGGCCCGGTGCGCGTGCGCGCCCGCGACCCGGAGGGCCGCAGCTTCGAGGCCCGGCTGGTGCTGGCCGACGGCGAGCAGCACGTGCTGGACGTGGTCCTGGCCCCGCGCTAGGGCCCGCCGGAAGGCCCCGGCAGCGACGCAGGCCGGGCGGCGCTGGCAGGGGGGCGCGGCGCCCGTAGGCTGGCCTGCCCATGCAGGGCGCGTCCCTCCCCCCGTCCCACGAGCCGCTGCCGGCGGGAGGCCCTCCCGGGGGCCAGGACGGCGGCTCCGGCGGCGCCGGGCCGGGCGACCGGCGCGAGCGCTCCGACCGCCGGCAGGGCGACCGCCGCAAGCAGCAGGTCCCCGTGGCCGTGGACCGGCGCAGCGGCAAGGACCGGCGCCTGGGCGACCGCCGCACGCGCGGCATGAACGCCTACGAGCTGGGCCCCGACGAGCTGGAGCTGATCCACGCCGTCAATGCCCACAAGGCCCGCACCGGCCGCGCCTTCCCGACCTGGAGCGAGCTGCTCCAGATCCTGCGCGTCCTGGGCTACGAGAAGCGTCGCTAGACCCCCCCGAGGAGCATCGCCATGGAGATCCGCGTCGACACCCACCCCGTGCGCGCCAGCCGCGCCGAGGGCCTCGTGCTGCTGGCCACCAAGGGCGAGTCGCTCGCCCGCGCCACGGCGGCGCTGGGCACGGCCTATGCCGCGTCGGCCTCCGCGCTGGCAGCACGCAAGCTGTTCGATGGCAGCGCCGGGCAGGCGCGCACGCTGGTGGGCGCGCGCGGCTCGCGCGTGGGCACCGTGGTGCTGGTGGGCCTGGGCGAGGCGGGCAAGGTGGGGGCCGAGGGCCTCAAGCGTGCCAGCGCCAGCGGCCTGCGCGCCGCCGGCGAGCACGGCGCCAAGCGCCTGGCCGTGGCCTTCGCCGGGCGCGCGCCGCGCGGCGTGACGCCCGAGCGCCTGGGCCGGGCTGCCGGCGAGGCCGCCTGCATGGCCCTCTACCGCTGGGAGGCCTACCGCACGCAGAAGTCCAAGGTGGCTGTCGAGGACGTGGCCCTGCTGGTGGCGCCGCGCGAGGCGTCGGCCGCCCGCCGGGGCCTGGCCGAGGGCCGCGCGCTGGGCGAGGCCGTGTGCTTCACGCGTGACCTGGGCAACGAGCCGCCCAACGTGGCCACGCCGCGCTGGATCGGCGACCGCGCGCAGGAGATGGCGCGCAGCGAGGGCCTGCAGTGCACCATCCTCGAGAAGGACGAGATGGAGCGGCTGGGCATGGGCTCGCTGCTGGGCGTGGCGCGCGGCAGCGCGCAGGCGCCGCGGCTCGTGGTGCTCACCTACGTGCCGGCCGGCAAGCCCAAGGCGCCGGCCGTGGCGCTGGTGGGCAAGGGCATCACCTTCGACACGGGTGGCATCTCGATCAAGCCCGCCGCCAAGATGGAGGACATGAAGTTCGACATGTGCGGCGGCGGCGCCGTGCTGGGGGCCATGCTGGCCATCGCGCGCCTCAAGCCGGCCGTGCGCGTCACGGGCCTGGTGCCGCTCGTGGAGAACATGCCCGACGGCAACGCCTACAAGCCGGGTGACATCCTCAAGGCCATGAACGGCGTCACCATCGAGGTCAAGAACACCGACGCCGAGGGGCGCCTGATCCTGGCCGACGCGCTGGCCTACGCAGCCAAGCACCTCACGCCGCGCCCGCAGGCGCTGGTGGACATCGCCACGCTCACGGGCGCCTGCGTGGTGGCGCTGGGCGACCAGTACGCCGCCGTGCTGGGCCACGACGAGGTCTGCGGCCGGCTGCTGGCGGCGGCCGAGGCCAGCGGCGACGCCCTCTGGCGCCTGCCGATCAACGACGGCTACCGCAGCCAGATCGAGAGCGTGTTCGCCGACGTGAGCAACCTGGGCGCGGGCGGCGGCGGCGTGCAGACGGGCGCCGTGTTCCTCGAGAAGTTCACCGACGGCGTGCCGTGGGCTCACCTGGACATCGCCGGCATGGCGTGGACCGAGCGCGACGGCGGCCTCTACCGCAAGGGCGCCACGGGCTACGGCGTGCGCCTGCTGGTGGAGGCCGTGCGCGGCTGGGCCCGGGGCCGCTAGGCGCCGCGCGCGCGCCATGTACCCCACCGAGGGCACCTCGAGCGAGCTGCTGCCCGTGGCGCCGGCCAGCGCCCGGGCGCTGCGCACGCTGCTGGACCTGGCGCGCAGGCGCCACCGGCCGCTCGTGCACCTGCAGCACAACCCCGACCCCGACGCGCTGGCCAGCGGGCTGGCCGTGCAGGCCCTGCTCAAGCGCGCGCTGGGCGTGGAGGCGGTGCTTGCCTACACGGGCGGCGTGGGCCGGGCCGAGAACCGCGCCATGCTGCGCTGGCTCAAGATCCAGATCGTGCCCGCCTACAAGATCGACTACGCCGAGCACGACCTCGTGCTGGTGGTGGACACCCACCCGGGCGCCGGCACCTGCCGCCTCCCGCCGGGCGTGGTGCCGCAGGTGGTGATCGACCACCATCCCGTGCGCACGCAGGTGCCCGGGGTGGAGTTCCTGATGGTCGACCCCTCCTACGGCGCCACCAGCACCATGGTGGGGGCCCTGATGCTGGACAACGGCATCCCCGTCGACGAGCGCGTCGCCACGGCGCTCAGCTACGGCATTGACACCGACACGCAGGGCCTCGTGCGCGGCTGCGGCCCCAAGGACGAGGCGGTGTTCGAGCGCCTGCACGCGCTGGCTGACAAGCGCCTGCTGGGCCGCATCCAGCGCGCGCGCGTGACGCAGGAGTACTTCCAGGTGCTGGAGAACGGCCTGCGCCGGGCCCAGATCACCGACTTCACCGTGGTGACGTGGGTGGGCCCGGTGGCCTACCCCGACGCGGTGGCCGAGATCGCCGACCTGCTCTTCCGCCTGGAGGGCACGCGCTGGGTGCTGGCCGTGGGCGAGCACGGCGGCGCCCTGTGCTTCTCGCTGCGCGCCCTGCAGGGTGACGGCGTGGACGCGGGGGCCGTGGCGCGCGTGATCGCGCTGGGCCAGGGTGGGGGCCACGAGGCCTACGCCGGCGGGCAGGTGCGGCTCGAGGCAGGCGCCGATGCTGGCGAGGACTTCGAGGCCTTGCGCGACCGGTTCCTCAAGGCGGTGCGTGCCAAGCGCACGCTCACGCGGCCGCTGACGCTGCCCCCGCAGTCGGCCAGCGATGGCGCCGCCTCCTGAGCGCAGGCCGGCGAGGGCGCACCTGCCGTGCCGGCCGTCGGGTAGGGTGAGGCCATGCGCATGACCGCCGTCCGTTCGCACGTGCCGCGCGGCCTGCAGCACGCCCTGCTGCCCGGGCTGCTTGCCCGGCTGCTGCCCAGCCTGCTGGCCGTGCTGCTGGGGCTGCCGCCGCTGCTGGCCCTCGGCAGCCGCCCCGCCGGGGCTGGCCCCGAGCCGTCGCTGGCCGACCTCAAGGCCCAGGTGCTGCGCACGCTGGAGGAGAAGGATCCGGCGAAGCGCTCGCGCGCCTTCCTGCCGCTGCACGCGCGCAAGGACGCCGCGGCGCTGCAGGTGGCCGTGGACGGTGCCGCGCGCGCGGCGCTGGCCGTCGAGAAGGTGCGCGCCGAGCAGGCCAAGGCCGAGGCGGCCTACGAGAAGGCCTGCACGGGCCTCGACGAGCTCGAGAAGCTCTACGAGGAGAAGAACGACAACTCGCCGCGCGCCACCGAGGCCTTCAACAAGGCCGAGCGCAAGCTCAGCGGGCAGCGCGACGCGGCCCGCGGCACGCTGCGCGACCTGGAGGCCGACCTGCTGGCGGCCAAGGCGCTGGTGGACGCGGCCGTGGTGGCCGCCTCGACGCTGCTGGGCAACCTCGAGGGCGCCGAGCTGGCGGCCGGGCTGGACCTGCTGGAGGCCGGCTGGCTGCGCGCGCGCGACGAGGGCGACGCGCTCAAGTACTTCGACGCGCGGGGCGGCGCCAAGGGCGACCTGCCGCGTGCGCGGGCGCTCTCCGTGCTGCGCGACGAGGCCGCCACGCCGCGCGTGCGGGCCGCGGCGGTGGACTACCTGGCCGGCGTGCGGGACGGCAACCTGCCCGAGGCGCTGGTGCCGCTGCTGCAGGGCCCGGCTGCGACCTTCGACCTGCTGGCGGCCTGCGTGCATGCCTGCGAGCGCGTGCACCGGCAGGGGGGCATCGAGCCCCTGATCGCCTTCCTGGGCCGGCCCGACGCCGAGATCGGGCGCCTGCGCGGCGATGCCACGGCGGCGTTGCGCAGCCTCACCGGCCAGGCGCACGGCCCCTACCGCGACCCGTGGGACGCGTGGTGGAAGGCGGCGCGCGAGGGCTTCCAGATGCCGCCCGACCCCAAGCCGCATGACCCCGGCGAGGGCCAGGGCAAGGGCGTCACCTTCTACGGCATCCGCACCTTCAGCAACCGCATCCTGCTCGTGCTCGACGTCTCGCTGTCGATGGAGAAGCCCGACCAGAAGGGCAAGCCCGAGCCGCGCCGCATCGACCTGGCCAAGAAGGAGGCCGAGGGCGCTGTCCACAACATGGACGACGGGCACCGCTTCAACGTGCTGCTCTTCAACCACAGCGTGACCGCCTGGCAGCCCAGCATGGTGGTGGCCAGCGAGGAGACGCGGCGCAAGGCCGCCCAGTGGATACGCGACGCCGAGCACATCGGCGGCACGAACATCCACGACGCCCTGGAGGCCGCCTTCCGCATCGCGCTCAAGTCCACCGGCGAGCCGCTGGTGGACACGATCTTCTTCATGACCGACGGCACGCCCACGGCGGGCAAGCTGCAGGACCCCAAGGCCATCCTCGAGCAGGTGGCCGAGTGGAACCGCACGGCCCGCCTGACCATCCACTGCATCGCCGTGGGCGAGGCCGACGGCGGCTTCCTGGAGGAGCTGGCGCGCATCGGCAAGGGCACCTACCTGCGCCGCTAGTGCGCCGGCAGGGGGCGCCGCCAGGGGGCACTGCTAGGGGACGTCGCTGCGAGGCAGGCCGAGACGTAGCGACGGCGGTCAGCTGGCTGGTGGCGGCTGGCCGTGGGTGGCTGCGGGCGGCCGCGCAGGCGCTACGACGGGCAGGGCGGGGCGGCGCCGCGCGCGCCTCGAGGCACGCCGCCCAGCCAGCCGGCGCGTCGTGGAGCCCGGCGTCGGGCCCTCTGGGTCGCCCCGTTCAACTTCTGATAATGGATCTTATGTTGCGTTGCCGGCCCGGGAGGCCGGCCCGGGGTGCGGTCTCAGGCCGGCAGGCCGTGCCCGCTAGCCCGGCAGCCCGTCCTTGGGCCGCAGCCGCAGGCCCGACCACAGCCCCAGCACCAGCATCAGGGCGGCCACCGCCCCGCCGATGGCCTGCGCCTGCTCACGGTAGCCCTCGGCCTCCTCCCGCTTGCGCCGCTGCTCGGCGGCGTAGTCGGCGTCCGGGTGCTGCTCGGGCGCCGGTGGGCGCAGCACGTAGGCCTGCAGCGAGCAGGCAAAGGCCACCTTCGGGTTGCCGGCCGCCAGGTCCTGCAGCGGGCCCTGCTCGGGCAGTCCCGCCATGCCGCGCGTCTCGCGCCAGAGCCGGTCGCGCCAGAGGCGATCGAGCAAGGCCCAGGGGCTGGCCGTCTCGACGGGTGCCTCGCCCGCCGCGAGCCGGTCGCGCACGCCCAGGGCCTGCGCACTGGCCGCTGGCTCGCCGGGAGCCCGGTAGGCCAGCAGGCCCGGGGGCCGGCTGCAGGCTCCCGTGGCGCCGTCCACGTCCAGCCACGGGCGCCACGACCACGCGAGGTCCAGCGCAGGGGCCGGTCCCGTGCGCAGTGCGGCCTCGCGAGCCTCGGTCCAGCGCCCCTCCAGGGCTGCCGCGCAGGCTGCCTGCGCGCTCGCGTCGGCGTCCTCGCCAGCGAGCGCGACGGCCGGCGTGAGTGCCCACGCCAGGGCGGCTGCGAGGGCCAGGCCAAGCACGCCCCCGGCGCACAGCCTGCCAACCGTGCCGGGCGCGTGACCGATGGGGCGGACTTGGCTCAAAGTCCCATCTCCCGGTCGGCCAGCAAGTCGGAGGGGCTCAGGTCGTCGGTGAGCACGAGGCTGCCGTCGGTCTCCGGCACGTGGCGCACGCCGAAGCGCTCGAGGGCAAAGGCCGCGACCTCCAGCATCGGGTGCAGCGGCCAGCGGGCCGCGCCCGTGCCGGCAGCACGTGCCTCGTGCACCTCGGGCACGCGGCCCTCGGGGCTGCTCCACAGGATCACGTTGCCCGGGAACCAGAGGTTGGGATGCAAGGTGGTGGGTCCCACGGCGCGGTCCAGCGGGGCGGCCACGGCGCGGCACACCGGGCCCTGCATGCCCGTGCCCAGCACGTTCACGCCCAGCCAGCCGCCGGGCGCGAGGTGCTGGCGCACGCGCCCGAAGAACTCCTGCGTGGCCAGCTGGAAGGGGATGTAGTTGGTGCGCGCGTAGGCGTCCACCAGCACGAGGTCGAAGCGCTCGTCCGCCGGCAGCGCATTCACCACGGTGCGCGCGTCCTCGCCCGTCACCAGCCGCAGCCCCGGGCCCTCGAGGCGGTCCAGCGCGAGGTGCTGGCGCGCCACGTCCACCACCGCGGGGTCGATCTCGATGCCCACCACCTCCAGGCGCACCGGCTCGGGCAGCGCCACGCGCAGCGCGCGGTGCACCCCCCCACCGGCGTAGCCGATGAGCAGCACGCGCAGCGTGCCATCGCTGGCCGCCGGCAGCGCCAGCCGTGCGCCCAGCGCCATCTGCTCGTAGTAACGCCCGCCCGTGAGCACGCGCTCGCCGTCGCGCGGCAGCCAGGCGCTCTGGTAGGTCTCGGCGTCCTCGTCGTGGCGCAGGAAGACGGCCTCGGCCTCGCCTTCCTGGCCGCCCTCGCTGGGGGCGCCGGAGGGCTCGAGGACGCCGATGCTCTCGTGCACGGCGCGCACGGTCTGGTAGGCGCTCTCGACCTCCACCAGCTGTCCAGGGTGCGTGCGCACGACCAGCCGGGGCGCCAGCAGGGCGAGCGCCAGCGCCAGCAGCCCGCCCAGTGCGCAGCCCACGCGCCGGGCACGGGTCGAGAGGGCCCATGCCGCGCCCAGCAGCAGCGCGCCCGCCAGCGCCACCAGCGCCAGCCGCGAGCCCAGCCCCGGCACCAGCAGCAAGGGCCCGGCGAAGGTGCCCGCCAGCGCGCCCAGCGTGCCCACCGCGCTCGTGCGCCCTGCGGCGCGCCCGGTCCCGAGCACGGGCGCCAGCAGGTGCACCACGAGGGGGGCCACGGCGCCCAGCAGCAGCGTGGGCAGGCCGAAGAGCAGCAACGTGGCTGCGAGGCTGCCGGCGAAGGCCACCGGCAGGATGCGCATGCTGTCGATGCCGCGCGGGGCCAGCACCTCGCACAGCGCAGGCCCCAGCAGCACGGCCGGCAGCAGCGCCAGCCCCGCCCGCCCCAGCACGGCGCCCAGGGCCGGGCGCGGCGCGCGTGCCCGGGCGAGCCGCTCTCCCCACCACGCGCCCAGCGCCAGCGCGAACAGGATCACGCCGATGGTGTTGGCCCAGATGCGGTTGCTCTGGCCGAACCACGGGCAGAAGAGCCGCACGGCCACCAGCTCGGCGGCCAGTGTCACGAAGCCCGCCAGGAAGGCCAGCGCTAGCGGCGCGCGGGCCGGGCCTGCGGCACCGGCACCTGCGGGACCCGCCCTGGCCGGCGGCGCGCCGGGGCCGGCGTCGGGGCCTGGCAGGTGCACGCCCCACAGCGACAGCGCCGTGCACAGGCACAGCGCCAGTGCGAGGTCCAGCGTGTGCAGCGTGCCCAGCACCTGCAGCAGCACCAGCGGCGTGAGCGCGCAGCCCAGCAGGCTGCCCAGCGTGCCGGCGGCGTACAGGAAGCCGGCCCCGCGCCCTGACTGGCGGCTGGCGTCGACGGCGCGCACCAGCCACGGGCTCCCCACGCCCAGCACCCCCACCGGCAGCGCGTAGAGCACCAGCGTGGCGGCGATGCTGCCCAGCAGGCCGATGGGCAGGCCGCCCGGGGCCGGCAGGCCGCTGGGCACCAGCGCCTCGCACACGCTGGGCGCAAGGCCGCGCGCCACGGCCAGCCAGCCCACGCCCAGCAGCAAGGCCCGCAGCGGCTTGCGGGGTGCGCCCCCGGCCTCCGCCCAGCGCGCGCCCAGGGCGGAGCCCAGCGCCAGGGCGCCCAGCATGACGCCGATCACCGCGGCCCACACGTGCACCGACTGGCCGAAGTGCGGTGCCAGCGCACGGGCCGCGGCCAGCTCCAGCACGGTCACGGCCAGCCCGGCCAGCCCGCAGGCGAAGGCCCCCCGGGCCAGCGAGGCCGCAGGCTGGACGTCAGGGGTGCCGGCGCCGTTCACGCGCCGCGCGCGCTACTTGCCCTGCAGGCCAGCGAGCCGCTTGGTGGCCTCCGCGGCCACCGAGGTGTCCGCGAGGTCCTTGAGCAGCCTCTGCAGGATCTCGATGGCCTTCTCCTTGTTGCCGCCCGCCGCGAGCTCCTCGGCCTTGTCCAGCCAGCCGCGCGCCTTGGCCTCGCGCTCGGGGTCAGCCGGGGCGGCCTGCGTGGGCTTGGCCGGCTCCTCGGGCGGCGGGGCGAACATCTGAGGGCTCAGGGCCGTGAACAGCAGGCCATAGAACACGGCCTCGCGCGCCTTCACCGGAGGGCGGTCGAACACGCGCTCCAGCGAGCGGTCCAGCTTCTCCTTGGCCACCTGCTTGCCGTTGATCACGAAGCGCACCTCGCGGCCCAGGTCCACGATGTCGTCGTTGAGCAGGGCCGTGAGGTCGAGGATGCCGCGCGTCGTGATGCGCACGGTGTTGGGGTCCTCGGGCGTGTCGAACACCTCGACGGTGAGGCTGCGGTCCTCCTGGCTCCAGTCGGGCGCGAACCAGAGCCAGTTGGCGAAGACCTGGTCGCTGGCCTTGACGCGCCACGTGAACTTGCGCGGCACCACGCGCTTGCGCTGGGCCAGCCAGGCGGGCAGGCCGGCCTCGTCGCCGCGCGTCACGTCGGGGTGGCCGGCGTCCTTGAGCAAGCCCTCGATCTGCGGGCAGCCCACCACGTACACGGGCACGTTGGCGTAGTTCGTCACCACGTCGGGGTCCACCTTGGGCTCGCCCGACAGCGGCCGGCGCAGCACGATGCCTGCGTACATGTAGGGCTGGCTGGCCGCGATGGTGGTGGCGGTCGTGGCGTCGCCGTCGAGCACCACGCGCTCGAAGTCCACGTGGAAGCGCTGGTAGAAGTCCTTGAACTGCGCCGTGAAGAACAGCTGGCGCACCTTGCCATCCTCGATGTAGTTGCCGCGCACGGCCACCGGGGCGAACAGCAGCCAGTGCTCCAGCACCTCCTTCATCGTGCCGTAGCGGCGCGCGATGGCCTCCTCGCCGGGGAACTTCTTGCCGGTGTAGTCCTTCTCCTCGATCAGCGTGATCAGGGTGGGGAAGGCCTCGACGCGCGGGATCTTGGCCAGCGCGGCGTCGTTGTAGTCCTTCTTGGGCACCGAGAAGGCCAGCCGCAGCTTGTCCGGCCGCGAGACGTTGATGGCCACCTTGCCCTCGTTGACCTCCGTGTTGGCTTCCTGCTTCTGCCACTTGCGGTCACGGTAGTCGGCGTCGAAGTCGCGCCCCTGGTCGGTGGCCCGGCGCAGGGCGGCCATGTCCGACAGCACCTTGGGCCCCCCGCCGGCCTCGATCTTGGCGATGGCGGCCCGCGTGGCCTCCCGGCCGTTGTACGGGTCGGCGTCCAGCTGCAGGTAGGCGCGCATGGCCTTCACCAGCTCGCCCATGAGCTTGGGGTCGATGGGCTTGTCCTCGGCCGAGGCCGGCCCCATCCCGCCCGCCACGCCCAGCAGGGCGGCGGCCAGCAGCAGGGCCCGCGAGCGACGGAAGGCACGCACCATGGGAGGCTCCAGCGTCGGGCCCGGCGCACGCGGCCGGGCCGGGCGCATCTTACGCGCCCCGGGGGGCGGGCGGCAGCCCCCTCCCGCGGCTCAGCCGGCGCGGCCCGGCCGTGCCGGGAGCCACGGCCCAGGGTCCGCCGGCCGGCCCGTCGCGAGGCCGCCACGCCGGCCTCGCCGGCGCTCAGCGCGGCGGCTGGCTGGCTCCCCGGCGCTGCGTGCGCCAGGCCTTGAGGGCCAGAGAGCGGTAGACGAGCGAGGGGCTGGGCTCCAGCCGGGCGCGGCGCTCAGCCTCCAGCAGCTGCGTGCGGGCCTCGCGCGCGCCGGCGGGCCCCTGCAGGCACAGGTGCCGCGCCAGGTTCTGGCGGGCCGAGAGCAGCGCGGGGTCGTCCTGCACCGACTGGCGGAAGGCGGACTCGGCTTGCGCACGGTCGCCGCGCGCCAGCCAGGCCAGCGCCGAGTCGTTGCGCGTCACCGGGTCGCCACCGCCCAGCTCGAGGCTGCGCGCGAAGGCCTCCAGGGCCTCCGAGAGCTCGCCGCGCAGGCGGGCCACGTTGGCGAGGTTGGCGTGCGCCAGCGGGTCGTCGGGGCGGGCCTTGGCCACGGCACGCTGCAGGCGCAGCGCGCGGTCCAGCGGGCGCGTGTCGGGCCACGCGTTGGGCGCCACGCGGAAGTCACGCTGCACCTCGTAGGACACCAGCCCGTCGAGGGTGGCGTCGGCGGGTTGCGCCGCGAGCCCGCGCAGCAGGGCGGCCGCGGCGCGCTCGCGGCCCGCCTCGCTGGGTGCCGGGTCGCCCAGCAGCAGCACGGCCTCCTGCGCGCACAGCCGGGCCTTGAGCGCAGGGCTGGCATCCGGCGCGACCTGCGTGACCAGCTCGAGCGCGCCCGGGCGGTCGCCCAGCGCCACGCGCAGGCGTGCGCGGGCCAGCGCCCACGACGCGCGCCGGTCAGGCTGGTCGCTGGCGAGGCCGGCCAGCAACGCCTCCAGGCGCGCCTCGGCGCCCGCGTAGCGCGCGGCGGCCAGGGCTTCCTCCAGCAACGGCTCGTCGTCCGGGTGCTGGCCCAGCAGCGCGGCGTACAGGGCCAGCGCCCGCTCCCCGTTGCGCGCCGCGCTCCACGCTGCCGCCGCACCGCGCTCGGCGCCCACCTGCTCGTAGGCCGCAGCTGCCTCGGCGTGGCGCCCCAGCCCGTAGAGCGCGTGGGCCCTGCGCTCGAGGTACCAGCGCGGCGCATCGGCGGCCTTGAGCGCAAGGGCTGCATCCCACTGTGTCACGGCGCCGCCGAGGTCGCCCGCGAGGTAGGCCACCTCGCCGGCCAGCCAGTGCGTGCCCAGCGCCGCGGCCTGCGCCTCGGGGATGCGGGCCAGCGTGCGGCGCGCGTCGTCGAGGAAGGGCGCCACCTGCGTGCCCTTGACGCCCTCGCCCGCCAGCTGCTCGCGCGCGTGCGCCAGCAGGGCCTCGGCATACAGCACGAGGTCGGCGGACTCGCCGTCGAGCGCCAGCGCCTCGAGGGGTTCGAGCGCAGCGTAGGTGCGGCCCAGCGCCAGCCGCGCCCGGGCCAGCTCGCGCCGTGCCGCCTGCGCCAGCGGGCTGGGCAGGGCAGTGCCAGTGCCCTCGTCGCGCAGCAGGGCCTCCAGGGCAACCTCGGCCTCCGCCGCCCGCCCGGAGGCCAGCAGGGCGCGCGCCTGCTCCAGGCGCACCGCCGGCGCCTCCGCAGCGTCCTCGGCGGCCCACGACGCCGGGCTGAGGCCGAGCGCCAGCGCCAGCGCCAGCATGTGCATCCACCCGCGTGCAGGAAGCTGCCTAGCCACCGCCACCTCCCGGCGCACCGCGCCCCAGCAGGAAACGCGCCTTGAGCTCGTCGGCCCGGCGCGCGCGCTCCTCGCGCGAGGCGGTCACGCGCATGCGCGTCGCCTCGCCCAGCAGGCCCCGCAGGGCCTCCACGAGCACGCGCCGCTCCTCCTCGTCCTCGGCCTCGACGTAGCGATCCAGCAGCGTGGGCACCGCCTGCTGGCAGCCGGCCAGCGACAGCGCCAGCGCCACCTGCGTGCTGCCGGCGAGGCCGGCCTGCAGCACGGCCAGCAGCGGGGCGGGGTCGCGCGTGGCCTGCTCCGTGAAGGCGGCGCGCGCCTTGGACACGTAGAAGGCCTCTGGGCGCTGGGCCTTCCACAGCAGGAAGGCGATGCGTTGCTCCAGCGGCAGCGCCGGCAGCAGGCCGTGCTCGTCGAGCACGTGCAGCCAGCGCGGGTCGCGCTCGCCGGGCGTGGCCAGGGCATGGCGGCCAAGCGCGTGCAGGTCCTCGCCCTGCAGCGCCAGCAGCTCGGCCTCGGCCAGGGCCGAGCGCTCGCGGTCGCTCACCAGCAGCTCCCCCACGAGGCGGCCGACGCGCGCCTCGGGCGTGGGCGCGCTGGCCGGCGGCACGTTGACATAGGCGTTCGTGGGGAAGCCCCCGCATCCGCCGGTCCCCAGCGACAGGGCCGCCGCGCACAGGCTGCGCAGCACGACGCGCCCGCGCAGGCCCCGCAGCATGCTCAGCGCCCCCCGTAGGTGAAGGGCGTGCGCAGCACGAGCCGCGCGCGATACGGCTGGAAGGGCAGCGTGTCGTCCAGGCTGGAGGCATCGAGCATGTCCGCCTGCGAGAGGCGGTAGACCAGCCACGCCTCGCCGCGGCCGCGTGCGCCGGCGGGCAGGTCGAGGTAGCCCTTCCAGCGGTCGCCCAGGCCCGAGACGCGCGCTCCCGGCGGGATCTGCGTGTCGACGAGGCCCGAGCCGCGGTAGTTCTTGCGGTACTTCGCCACCTGCGCGCGGTCCTGCTGGTTGGGATCGAGCGGGTCGAGCACGACCTTGCCGGCCTCGTCCCACAGGCGGAAGTAGAGGTCGAAGGAGCGGTGGCGCGAATCGGTGGGCAGGTAGTGGCCGGCTCCGATGTTGGTGACGAAGGCCTGCAGGCGCACGCCCCCGCCCGGGGCCTCGCGCACCTCCACCTCCAGCGTGGCCGCCTTGCGCAGCTGGGCGAGGTCGTGGCCGCCCGGCCACGTGTGCCGACGGCCCTTGCGCGGCGGGCCGCCCTGCACGAGCGGGCGTTCCACCTCCGGCATGTGGCAGTCCAGGCAGGTCCGTGCCGGCTTCGTGCGCGGCTCGGGGGCCTCGGGCGACCACGGCCCGGCCAGCCACTCATTGCCCGTGTCGTGCTGGTTGTGGCAGCCAAAGCACATCTTCACCGGGTCACGCTGGTCAGGGTCGAAGACAGGGTTGCACTGGCCGCTGCAGCCTTCGAAGGGGCCGGCCATCGAGCCGCCCGACTGGTGGCAGGAAAGGCACGAGACGGCATCGTCGCGGTGCTCGGTGCGCGCGATGGGCGTGAGGAAGTCCACCTCGCGCATCGGCACCGGGGCGTGGCAGCGGATGCACTCTTCCTTGTTGACGTCCGCGCTCAGGTCCAGGAACAGCGGGTCCACCATGGCCAGCCCGTGGTAGGAAGCCTTCCACTCCTCGTAGATCTCGGTGTGGCAGCGGCCGCACTGCTCCGCGGTGGTGAACGGCAGCTGCGCGGCCGGGGCCGCGGCCGCAGGCGCGGCGGGTGCACGGCCCGGGGCGGGCGCTGGCGCAGGCGCGGCCGGCGGCGTCCCCGGCGTGCGCTCGCCCTCGCCGCAGCCCGTCACCAGCACCGCCGCGCAACCCAGCCACAGGGCCAGCAGGGCGCCCGTGAGCACGGCAAGCAGGCGGCCAGCGGGCAGGCGTGCGCTCATGCGCCCCCATCCTCCCCGCCCACGAGGTCGCCGTCCACGCCTGCCACCGGGCCCTCCACGGAGAGGCGCACCGCGGTGCCGTGCGGCAGCGCCACGGGACTGCTGGCCAGCAGCGCCTGCTCGCCCTGCCCTGCGTGCAGGTGCACGCGCAAGGCATGGTCGGCCCCACGGCACCAGCAGGCCTGCACCCGGGCGCGCCCGCCCGCATCGGCCACGGCCCGCAAGTGCTCCGGGCGCACCAGCACCTGGCGTGCGCCCGCGTCGTCGTGCCGCAGCGCGGGCAGTTCCCCCAGCGCAGTGCGCCAGCGCTCGCCGTCGCGCTGCGCGGGCAGCAGGTTGGCCTCGCCCAGGGCCCGGGCCCCGGCCACGGTGCGCGGCGCGCGCCACAGGTCCACCCCGCGCGCCTGCTCCACGATGCGGCCGCGCTCCAGCACGGCGATGCGCTCGCCCAGCGCCAGCGCCTCCTGCGGCGAGTGCGTCACCACCAGCAGCGTGGTGCCCGTGCCCCGCGTGGCCTCGTCGAGCAGGGCGCGCAGGTCGGCGCGGCGCGCGGGATCCAGCGCCGCCAGCGGCTCGTCGAGCAGCAGCACGTCGGGGCCGGGAGCCAGCGTGCGGGCCAGCGCCGCCCGCTGGCGCTCGCCGCCGCTGAGGCGCTCGGGGCTGCGCTCCAGCAGGTGCTCCACGCCCAGGCGCGCCGCGATGCTGCGCACGCTGGGGTGCGCGAGGGCCGCGCGCCCGCGCGGGCGGCCCGGCAGGCCAAAGGCGATGTTCTCGGCCGTGCTGCGGTTGGGCCACAGCTCGAGGTCCTGGAAGAGCAGGCCCACGCCACGGCGCTCGGGGGCCACCCACGACCCGGGCCCGGCCACGCAGGCCTCGCCCAGCAGCACGCGGCCCGCATCCGGCCGCTCCAGCCCGGCCACCAGCCTCAGCACCGTGGTCTTGCCACTGCCGCTGGGGCCCAGCAGCGCCAGCGACTGGCCGGCCTCCACCGCGAGGTCCACGCCGTCCAGCACGGCAGGGCCGCGCCCGAAGCGCTTGGCCACGGCCTCGAGGCGCACGGTACGCGCGCTCATCGCCCCCTCCGTGCCGCCAGCGCGGCTTCGAGGGCGCTGCGCTCCGGGCCGCGCCAGTCAGGTCCCCCCGGCGGCGGCAGCGGGTCGAAGAGGTACTCGGGCAGGTCCAGGGCGGCGCGCAGCAGGTCCCAGGCCGTGCGCCGCACCACGCGGTCGGCGTGCCCGCAGCCCTCGAGCAGCGCCGGCGCATTGCCCATGCCGTCCTGCACCAGCAACACGGCGCTGCGTGCCCAGCCGAAGGCAGCGTCGGCCCCGCAGCGCTGGGGGTGCGGCGCCTCGTCGTGGGCCCGCACCGCCTCCAGCACGCGCGGCTCCACCGGCGCCCCCACCAGGCCCTTCATCGCCGCCACGCGCACGCCGCAGTCGGCATCGTCCAGCAGGCGCAGCAGGTCATCGACCACGGCCGGGTCCTGGCGCGCCAGCACGTCCAGCACCTCGGCGGCCGCCGCGCGCACGAAGCCCTGCGGCGCGCCCAGCAGGCTGCGCAGCGCCGGCCCCGCGGCCGGGTCGCGCGTGCGTGCCAGCGCGCGCGCCAGCTCGGTGCGCGCGCCGGGTCGGGCGCCGTCAAGAGCCGCCACCAGAGCCGGCGTCATCGCAGCACCCAGCAGCTCGCACGAGTCCTTGGCGATCATCAGCTCGAGCACCTTGGGCTCGACCAGCCTGCGCGCCAGCCGGGCCGCCTGCGCCTGCCAGCCGGCGTCCTCGCCCGGGAAGCGCACGGCCAGCAGCTGGGGCTCGTCGCGGTGCTGGCGCCACCAGGCCTCCAGCGCCTGCCATGCGGCCCAGCGGTCGGGCAGGCTGCCCTCGACGAGCACCTCGGGCAGCGGGGCCGAGGGCAGGTGGCGCCGCAGCACGTCGATGGCGTCCTGCGGCACGCGGATGCGAAGGTTGCGCCGCGTGGGGTCGAGCGCGTTGCGCACCAGCCAGCCGGCCGCGCCGCGCGCGCCCAGCGCCAGCAGGGCATCGCACGCCGCCACGTCGATGGCGTAGTACTCGACCGTGGGCCAGGCCTCGGGCGGGATGGGCGTGTCGGTGGTGCCCGGGTAGTCCCACGACTCGCGCGCGCGGAAGGGGTCGCCCGCATAGGCCACTTGCCGCGCCAGCGCCACGGCGGCGGCCGGGTCGCGCAGGTCGGCCAGCGCGGCGCAGGCCTGGTGGCGCACCCAGCCCTGCATCGACTCCAGCCCCGCCACCAGCACGGCCGTGGCCTCGCGCCGGCCCATGGCGCCCAGCACGGCCAGCACGTCCATGGCCTCGGCCAGCAGGCCCGGCGGCGCACCGGCCACGGCCGAGCGGCCCAGCGCGAGGGCCAGCGGCAGGCTGGACTCGGGCGCGGCCACGAGCTGCTCGAGCGCTGCACGCGAGGTGGCCTCGTCGGGGCTGCCGGCGCCGTCGAGCCAGCCGCGCGCCTCGAGCGCCGGGCCCAGCCGCGCGCGTACTGCGTCGGGCGTGCCTTCCAGCAGGCTGGCGCCCAGCCGCAGCGCCAGCGCCTCGGCCACGTCGGGCTCGGGCGGCCACGGCGTGGCCAGGTCGGAGGCCTGCACCGGCAAGCCCAGCAGCAGCGCCAGCGCGGCGCGGCGCGCGCGTGCTGCCGGCGTCTCGGCCGCGGGCCGGGCTGCCAGCGCGCGGCGCAGGTCGTCGAGGGCGGGCCCCGCCCCCGCGCGCCGTGCGCGCACCAGCAGCCGCACGGCACGCGCCTCGTCGTGGGCCAGCAGGCTGGCTGAGGCCGCGGCGAAGCCTTCGCCCTCGGCATCCAGGCCCAGCGCCAGCGCCTCGTCGGCCGCCGCCTGCCGCGCCTGCACGGGCGCACTGCGGTCGGCGGCCCGGCGCACGGCGCGCGCGAGTGCCTGCGCCGGTTCCTCGGCCCCAGCCGGGCGCAGCGCGAGCCACGGCAGCAGCGCCAGCACCACGAGCAGGCGGCCCGTCCGCAGGGCACGCTGCGTGCGCGACGCACGCGGCGCATGCGGCGGGCCGCAGGGAGCGTGGCGCGCGTGCACTAGGCGCCTCGGGCCGGGGGCGGGACGTGGGCCAGCACGCGTGCCAGGGCCTGCTCGCGCGTCGTCACCTCGCCCTCCAGCTGCAGGTCGCGCGCCCAGCGCAGCAGGTCGCCCAGCGCTGGGCCGGGGGCGTAGCCGGCCGCGAGCAGGTCGTTGCCCGTGAGCAGCGGCGGCGGCAGGCCCCGCTGCTCGCCCAGCTCGGCCAGCCGCTCGCGGCAGAAGGCCAGCAGCGAGGTGTCACCGTGGCTGGCGCTGCAGTCGGCCCGGTGCAGGCGCAGGTGCAGCTCGATGTCGGGCTGGGCCAGGAAGCGCCGCAGGCGTGCCGGCCGCATCTGCGGCAGGGCCGGGAACTGCATGTGCGTGCCCACCAGCTCGCCCACGCGGTCCACCGAGCGGCGCGCCGACTTGAGGCGCTCCAGCAGCGCAGCACTTGCGTCGCGGCCCTGCGACTCGTGGCCGTGGAAGCGGATGCGGCCGTCGGGCCCCACGCTGCGCGTGGCGGGCTTGCTGACGTCGTGCAGCAGGGCAGCCCACACGAGGTCCTCGGACTGCTCGTCGGGCAGGTCCTCGAGGCGGCCGAGGTTGTCCAGCACCAGCGCCGTGTGCACGAACACGTCGCCCTCGGGGTGGTAGCGCGGCGGCTGGCTCACGCCCTGCATGGCCTCCACCTCGGGCAGCACGTACGCCAGCAGGTTGGCATCGCGCAGCAGCCGCAGCGCCTTGCCGCGCCCGTGGCGCAGCAGCCGCACCAGCTCGGCCCGGATGCGCTCCACCGACACCGAGGCCACGCGCGGCGCCAGGTCGCGCAGCGCCTCGAAGGTGCGCGGCTCGATGGCGAAGTTGAGCTGCGCCGAGAGGCGCACGGCGCGCAGCATGCGCAGGTGGTCCTCGAGGAAGCGCGCCGCGGGGTCGCCGATGGCGCGCAGCAGGCGTGCCACGAGGTCGCGCCGTCCCTCGACGTAGTCCACCACCTCGCCCGTGAAGGGATCCTCGAAGAGGCCGTTGACCGTGAAGTCGCGCCGCTGCGCGTCGGTGCGCGCATCGCTGAACACCACGCCCACGGGCCGGCGCCCGTCGATGTAGAGGCCGTCGGCCCGGAAGGTGGTCACCTCCACCTGGCGGCCCTCGCCCGGCACCACGACCGTGCCGAACTGCGCGCCCACGAGCAGGGCATGCGCGAACAGCGGGGCCACCGCCTCGGGCGGGGCGGAGGTGGCGATGTCGTAGTCGCCGGGCATGCGGCCCAGCAGCCGGTCGCGCACGGCACCGCCGCAGAACAACGCCTCGTGGCCGGCCGTGCGCAGGCGGCGGGCCACGTCGAGCGCGAAGGCGCGCGTGCCGTCGGGGGGCGGGCGGTCCGGGACGTCCACCCGGGCATGGTACGCCGCGGGGCAAGGCGGCCCGCAGGTCCCCCGGCGCCAACGCGGGTGTCAGGCCTGCGCCACGCCGGCTTCGCCCGCGCCGGGACGCGCCAGGGCCGCGCGCAGGGCCTCAAGGTCGCGGCAGGCGCCGTCGCCGTCCGGCACCTCTCCGGCATAGCAGGCCCGCTCCTGCGCGTGGGCCAGCCCGGCCAGGCCTGCGGCGGCCTCGGGGACCAAGGACCTGCCTGCGCGCGCCGCGTGCTCGCGCAGGGTCTCGCACTGCCGTCGGCCCAGCCCCTGCGCCGCCAGCAAGGCCAGCGCCTCGTGGTACGCGGCCAGCCCGGGCGCCGGCGGGCTCGTGCGAGGCGCCTCTCCCTGGCCCCTGCGGCTGCGCACGTGCCGCAGGCCGAGCAGCACCCCTGCGGCGATGCCGCCCAGCGCGCCCAGCCAGGCCAGCAGCGCCCAGCCGCCCCCACCCAGCGCCGTGCGCGCCTGCTGCACCCAGCTGCGCACGCGCGCGCGCACCCAGGCCGCCAGGCTGGGACCGAAGCCCTCGCCGTCGTGCAGCAGGCCTGCGCCCGTGGCGGCCTCCGCCGTGCGCGGGTCGGCCGCCTGCGCCAGGCGCTCGGGCGGCGTGGGATTGAGCGGCACCCAGCCCACGCCCGCGAACCAGGCCTCGCTCCACGCGTGGTAGTTGGCGCCGTAGAAGGTCCACAGGCTCGAGCCCGCCGTGTGGCTGCCTCCCCAGTAGCCGGTCACGTAGCGCGCCGGGATGCCGTGGGCGCGCAGGGCCAGCGTGAGGGCCGTGGCGTACCACTCGCAGTTGCCGCGCCGCACGCGCGTGACGAAGTCCTCCACGCGCCGGCCGGGCGCGAGGCTGGGCAGCATCGCCTCGTAGTCGAAGCCGGGGCCCTGCAGCCACGCCTCGAGCGCGCGCGCCACGGCGGCCGGTCCCGCGAGGCCGGCCACCCGCTGCGCCGTGAGCTCGCGCAGCACGTCCGCCAGCCGCGCCTCGATGGCGAGGCAGGCCGCCGGGGCGCCCTCCACGCCGGCCGAGGCCGGCACCTCGGCGGGCTGCACCTGCGGCTGGCCGCGCATGCGCACCACCTCGCCGGGCAGCACGGCCTGGCGCACGCGGCCGCTGGCCAGCAGCTCCAGCGGCTCCAGCGAGGGCTCCAGCCCCTGTTCCTCGCCCACGCCGCGCAGGTGCTCGGTGCGGAAGGCCAGTGCCTCCGGCTCGAGGAACAGCAGCCGCGCCGGCACGCGCGCGCGCGCCTCCAGCATGCGCGTGGGACGGCCGCGCACGGGCGAGCCCAGCGTGACCCAGCCGGTGATGCGGTCGGGCACCAGCCAGTTGCGCGCCGGCTCGCCGCCGGCGCGCCAGCGCGGCGTGCCGGCGCCGGCGGGGTCGATCCACGTGTCGCGCACCGCCTCGCGCAGCACGAGCGTGGGCTGCTCGAGCCCGGCCACCTGCCGCACCTCCCAGTGCACGCGCTTGTCGGCCTGCAGCCGGTCCACGGCGCCCAGCAGGGCATCCTGCGTGTCGGCCGCCGGCCCGATGGAGGCCTCGCCCGAGGCAGCGCCGGCGCCTGTCCCCGCCTGCAGGCCTGGCACGCCCTCGCCCTGCGGCCCTCGCGCAGCCTCGCGCTCGGGGGAGGGCGGCAGGGCCAGCCAGGCCAGCACGCCCAGCAGCAGGGCCAGCAGGCTGGCGGCAGGCCACGCCGGGGACGCCGGCCGCGCCCGTGGCGCGGGCGCGCGCACCGCGCGCAGGCCAACGGCCTCTGCCGCCTGCGTGCGCTGCAGGGCCAGGGCCAGCAGCGGCAGCGTGCACAGCGGCAGCAGCACGTGCAGCGGCGCCGGTCCCACGGCGCTGGCGTGCGCCACCAGCCCCAACGCCAGCACGAGCGTGCCGCCCGTGGCCAGCGCGCCCTGCGGCAGCGCCAGCAGCAGGGAGAGTCCCAGCGTGCCCAGCGACGAGAGCAGCACGGCCCCGTCGGGCGTGGAGAGGCCCGGCAGCCGCGCGTCGGCCAGCGGCGTGAGCAACACGGCCCCCAGCACGAGCGGCAGGACGAGCAGCAGGGCACGGGCGCGAGCCCAGAGCACCACGACGTGGCGGTCCAGCGGCCGCAGGGTGCGCCAGGCCGCGACGAGCGCCAGCAGCACGGCCGGCAGGGGCGGCGCCGCGCACAGCCAGGCCGACCCGACGCCGGCCAGCGCAGCCAGCAGCACGCGCGCACGCAGGCCCGCGGCGGTGACGGCCTCGCTCACAGCCCCTCCACCCAGCGCGCGAGGCCCGGCCCGCGCACGTCCAGCCACCACGCAGGCAGGCCCCGCGCGCCCGCGCCGCGCGCGGCGGCCAGCTGCGCCCCGGCCGCCGCGCCCCCCACCACCACGACCAGCCCGGCGCCGGCCCGGCGCGCCGCGCTGCGCTCGAGCACGGCCGGCAGCGCGGCCGTCTCGCGCACGCGCACCCGGGCCAGCAGGTCCAGGCCCGCCGCGTAGCCCGAGGGCAGGCTGGCACGGCGCGCGCCCGCGTGCAGCGTGCACGGCAGTCCCTCGCGCTGGCACAGGCTCCAGAGCGAGGCCGCCACGCTCACCGCCCGCTCGAAGCAGGCAGCCTCGGCTGCACCGGGGTGCGCGCCCAGCACCAGCTCGACCTGTTCGGCCTGCCGCTCGCGCCAGTCGGCCACCGCAGGCTCGCCACGGCGCAGGCTGCTGGCCGCGTGCAGCCGGCGCGGGTCGTCGCCCTCGCGCCAGGCCCGCACGCCGTGCAGGTCGTCGGGCGCCGTGCTGGCCAGCGCCATGCGCGCGCCCGCCGCGCGTCCCGCGCGCAGCCGGGCGCGCAGGGCAGGCGTGGGCCGGCCCTCGCGCGGCCAGGCCAGCACGCGGGCCGGGGCCTCGGCCACCACCTCCGCGTGCACCAGGCCCCACGGGAAGGCGCTGTGCACCCGCACGCGCGAGAGCTGTGCGTCGCCCCGCGTGCGCAGCGAGAGCGGCAGGCTGGCCTGCGCCGTGGCGCCGGCCTCCAGCCGGGCCAGGCACGCGCGGCCGGCCGCCGGCAAGGCCCCGCGCGGCCGCGCCTGCTCCAGCTGCAGGTCCTCGCGCGCGCGCCCGCTGCCGGCCGTCACCTGCAGCGTGGCCACGCAGGGCACCCCGGCACGTGCCCTGGGCTCCAGCGCCTGGGCGACGCTCACGCCCGCGAGGTTGCGGCGCGCCAGGCGCACGGCCAGCACGAGCAGCGCCAGGCACAGGCAGGCCAGCAGCGCGGTGCCCTCGGCGCCCTGCGACCACGCCACCAGCCCCACCGCGCTGCAGGCGGAGAGCAGCACGCGCCCCGCCAGCGTCAGCTGCAGGTGCACGGGCCCGGCCGTGGCGAGCGCCGCGCGGGCGGCAACGGGCTGCGGGCCTGCCGGGGGCGATGCTGCCATGGCGCGATGCTACGCCGGGTGCACGGCTCAGGGCCGGCTCTTGAGCGACTCCAGCGCATTCCAGGCGGCACCACTGCCCGACTTGGTGTTGAGGGCCGGCAGGCGCACGCGCGGGAAGGGCGACTCGTCGAGGGCCTCGACGTCCGAGACGCCCTCCTGCAGGAACACGCGTCCCTCCTCGTCCACGTACCAGGCGCGGTAGCCGTCCTGGCCGGGCACGCGCGGCCGGGCCACGATCGCCACGTGCCGCGCACCCAGCAGCGGGTCGCCCAGCGCCGGCGGCGGTGCCAGCAGCACCTCGCCGGCGGCGTTGGTGCCGGTGGGGAGCAACACGTGCAGCGTGTAGCCCGGCACCTCCAGCACGGGCCCGCCCGCGTGCCGCGCAGGTGGCGCCGGCAGCCGCCCGGCCTGCGCCAGCTCCTCGAGCCCCGCGAAGCGGCCCGCCTGCCGGCGGTGCTCCAGCTCCACGCGCAGCAGGTCGCGCGCGGCCGCCAGCGCCGCCTCCTCCTGCACGTGCATGTGGCGCACCTCGCCGCGCAGGCGCCCCAGCACCAGGGCCACGCCCACGCCCAGCGCCAGCACGAGGCCCCACCAGGCCCAGGTGCCCTCGACACGACGCTGGGGAGGCAGCATGCCGCGAGCCTACCGGGCCACGGGCCCCGGCCCCCTAGCGCACGAAGCGCACGCCCTCGCCGGCCACCAGCCGGCCGATCACCCAGGCCTCCTCGCCGGCCTCGCGCAGCGTGGCCAGCGCGCGCTGCTCGCTGCCCTGCGGCACGGCCACGATCATGCCGCAGCCCATGTTGAGCACGTGGAAGGCCTCGTCGCGGCCGATGCCCGTGCGCTCGCACACGAAGCGGAACACGGGGTTGGGCGTCCACGCCTCGCGGTCCACCTCGGCCCCCACCCCGGGCGGCAGCACGCGCGGCAGGTTGTCCTGGATGCCGCCGCCCGTGATGTGCGCCAGCGCGTGGACCTCCACCGCCTGCTCCTGCCTGCGCACGGGCTTGAGGTAGGAGCGATGCGGGCGCAGCAGGGCGTGGGCCAGGCTCTCGCCCAGCCCGCCCGGGTCGGCGTGCACGTCCAGCCCGTCGCGCTCGATGAGCCGGTTGACCAGCGAGAAGCCGTTGGTGTGCAAGCCGTTGCTGCGCACGCCCACCAGCACGTCGCCCACGCCCACGTGGCGCGGCCAGATGCGCGCCTTCTCCACCACGCCCACCAGGAAGCCCACCACGTCGAACTCGCCCGGCGCGTACACGCCCGGCATCTCGGCCGTCTCGCCGCCGATGAGCGCGGCGCCCGCCTCGCGCAGGGCGTCGCACATGCCCCCCACCACCTCGTGGAAGACGGTGTCGTCGAGCTTGTTGGCCGCGAAGTAGTCGAGGAAGAAGAGCGGCTGCGCACCCTGCACCAGCGCATCGTTCACGCAGTGGTTGACGATGTCGTGGCCCAGCCCGCGCACCTTGCCGGCGCGCACCGCCGTGCGCACCTTGGTGCCCACGCCGTCGTTGGTGGCCACCAGCACCGGCTCCTTGAGGTGCGGGAAGAGGCCCGTCACCATCCCGCCGTAGGCGCCCAGCTCGTGCAGCACGCCCGGCGTGAAGGTGCCCTTCACCAGCCCCCCGATGCGGTCGATCATGTCGGACTTGCGGTTGATGTCCACGCCTGCGTCGCGGTAGGTCAGGGCTGCCATGGCGGGCCTCCGGGGAGGCGCCATCGTATGCCCCGCGCCGACCCCGCCGCGCGGTGGGGCCTTGTCATGCGACGCACGGCCGGCGGTCGGCGCGGCCGGGCGCGTCGGGTAGGGTGCCCCCGCATGCTCCTGGCCCTCCCCGTACCCCTGCGTCCGCCTTCCCGCCGCCAGGGACGCGTCGGCGGGCCCGTGGCCGGCCGTGATGGCGCCTGCCCGGCCGGGGGCCGCACGTGAGCGGGGCTTCCGCGCGGCGCGGCGTGGTCTTGCTGGGCGCCACCGGGTCGGTGGGCGCCAGCTCGGCTGACGTGCTCGAGGCCCATCCCGAGCGCTTCGTGACGCGCGCCGTGGCTGCGCTGCGCCGTGGGCCCGAGCTGCTGGCCGTGGCCCGGCGCCTTGGCGCCCGCGTGGCCGTGCTGGTGGACGAGCAGGCGGCGGCCGGCGCGCGTGCGCTGCTGCGCCCCGGCGACCCCGAGCTGCTGGCGGGCGAGGCTGCGCTGCTCGACCTCGTGCGCGCCCCCGGCACCGACATCGTGGTGCAGGCCATCACCGGCGCGGCCGGGCTGGCCGCCAGCGTCGAGGCTGCACGCCATGGCAAGCGGCTGGCGCTGGCCAACAAGGAGTCGCTGGTCGTGGCCGGGCCGCTGCTCATGCAGGTGGCGCGCGCCCACGGCGCCGAGATCGTGCCCGTGGACAGCGAGCACTCCGCCCTGTTCCAGTGCCTGATGGCCGGGCGCCGCGACGAGGTGCGGCGCCTGATACTGACGGCCTCGGGCGGCCCCTTCCGCGGGCGGGCCGCCGCCGACCTCGTGCGCGTGACGCCGGCCGAGGCGCTCAAGCACCCGACCTGGCAGATGGGCCCACGCATCACGGTGGACAGCGCCACGCTCATGAACAAGGCGCTGGAGGTGATCGAGGCGCGCTGGCTCTTCGACGTGCCGCCCGAGCGCATCGAGGTGGTCGTGCACCCGCAGTCCATCGTGCACAGCATGGTGGAGTTCGAGGACGGCAGCGTGGTGGCGCAGATGAGCAAGCCCGACATGCGCGGGCCCGTGCGCTACGCCCTGGGCTTCCCGGAGCGGCTGCCAGCGCCGGGCACGCGCTTCGACGTGCGCGACTACGCGCGCCTGACCTTCGAGGCCCCCGACCGCGAGGCCTTCCCGGCGCTGGGGCTGGGCTTCGAGGCGGCCCGCCGCGGCGGCACCGCCGGCGCAGCCCTCAACGGCGCCGACGAGGTGGCGGTCGAGCGCTTCCTGGCCGGCGAGGTGGCCTTCCCGCAGATCGCCGCCGCGGCCGCCGCGGCCCTGCGCCAGCATCCCTTCGAGGCCCAGCCGGGCCTGGAGCAGCTGGCCGAGGCCGACCGCTGGGCCCGCGCCTGCGCCCGCGCCGCCCACGCCCCCACGGCTTGACGCACACTGCCCCCACCCCGACGCTGGACCCTGCATGCTCCCCACGCTGACCGCGCTGTCCTTCCTCTCGCCCGGCATCCTGTGGGCCATCCTCGGCATCAGCTTCCTGATCGCCATCCACGAGTACGGCCACTTCAAGGCCTGCCGGCTCACGGGCACGCGCGTGGAGACCTTCTCCATCGGCTTCGGCCCGCGCCTCTTCGGCTGGGAGGCGCTGCCGGGCAAGCCGCGGCGCTTCACGCTGGGCAAGCGCCGGCTGGACCCGGCCGAGCACGCCATGGACGTGCGCGTGGCCCTGGTGCCGCTGGGCGGCTACGTCAAGATGGCCGGCGAGAACCCGGGCGAGGAGCGCACGGGCGCCAGCGACGAGTACGCCAGCAAGCCCATCCGCCACCGGCTGTTCATCGTCAGCGCCGGCGTGATCATGAACGCGCTCACGGCCTTCGTGTTCTACGCCGTGTGCCACGGCGGCGGGCTGCGCAAGGATGCGCCCATCGTGGGCAGCGTGCAGCCCGGCTCGGCCGCCTGGCACGCCGGCCTCGCGGCGGGCGACCGCGTGCTGGCGATCGACGGCCGCCACCTGGACTCGTTCCTCGACCTGCGGCTGGAGGCGGCCTTCCTGGCCACCCACGCGGACCGCGAGGTGCTCGTCGAGCGCGGCGGCCAGCGGCTGGTGCTGCCTGCCCGTGCGCACTACGAGGAGAAGCTGGGCCTGGGCCAGCTGGGCGTGCGCGGCGCGCTGGCGCTGGCGGCCGGCCCTGCCGAGGCGGCCCTGCAGGTGGATGGCACCGAGGCCGTGCGCGTGGAGGGCCGCGAGGTGCGCGGCGGGATCGCTGCCGCGCAGGCCATCATGGGCGCCTTCCTGCGCGGCAAGGACGCCGTCGAGCTGCTGCGCGTGCGCGATGGCGCGCGCGCCACGCTGCGGCTGGGCGAGGCTCCCTCCGGGGCGGCCGAGGCGCTGCCGCTGCGCCTGGGCCTCGTGGGCGCCGGCCCGGCCGTGGTGGCGGCCGCGCGCGGCGCCGTCGCCGGCCTGGCGGCCGGCGACCGCATCGTGGCCGTGCGCGGCGCGGGCAAGGTGCTCGAGGTGGCCGACCGCCGCAGCCTCGACCGCCTCGAGGAGGCGCTGGGCGCGGTGGAGTCCTTCGAGGTCGAGCGCGCGGGCACGCGCCTCTCCGTGCCGGTGGCGGGCGTGGCCGATGGCGCCGCGGTGGCACGCCTCGCCGACGACCTCGTGCTGGCCTCGGGGGGCCCGCTCGTGGTGGCCCCCTCGCCGGCCGGCTCGCTCAGCGAGATGGTGGAGGGCAGCGGCATCGTGGTGCGCCAGGCCGCCTCGCCCTGCGAGGGCCTGGTGCCGGCCGGCAGCCGCCTGCTGGAGGTGGGCAGCAGCGTGGTGTCGGGCTTCGAGGACGTGCGCACGGCCCTCGCCGCTGCACGCCCCGGCGAGTCGCTGCCGCTGCGCATCGAGGTGCCCGGCGAGCCGGCCAGCCGCGTGGTGATGGTCACGCCCGGGCGCCCGGCACTCGTGGGCGCAGCGCCGCTCGCCCTCGCCCCGGTCAAGGAGAGCATCGGCGGCACGGGCGTGGTGGATGCGGTGGCCTACGGCGGCCAGCGGCTGGCGCGCGAGGTGGTGAATGTCTTCCGCACCATCGGCGGCTTCTTCAGCGGTCAGATCGCCTTCTCGAAGAACGTGGCCGGTCCCATCACGCTGGTGACGGCCAGCAGCCGGGCCTCGCAGGAAGGCTTCCTGGACCTGCTCTGGTTCCTGGCCTACGTGAGCGTGATGCTGGCCGTGCTCAACATCCTGCCGGTGCCCGTGCTCGACGGCGGCCACGTGGTGCTGCTGCTGGCCGAGAAGATCCGCGGCCGCCCGCTCTCGGACACCACCATCGGGCGCCTGCAGCTGGGCGGCCTGATCCTGATGCTCACGCTGATGTTCTTCGCGCTGAAGAACGACGTGCTGATCAACTTCCTGCGCTAGCGCGGCGGCGGCGTGCTCAAGGACCTGCTGCGCCTGCTGCGCGTGCCGCTGGCCCCCACGGCCGCCTGCGACAGTGCCGCCTGCCTGCTGCTGGCGCTGGGCGCGGCGGGCCAGCCGCTCGCGGCCGTGCCGGGCCTGCAGTGGGCCGTGCTGGCGGCGACCTCGCTGTGCCTCTACGGCTTCGGGATGGGCCTGAACGACTGGGCCGACCGCGGGCTGGACCGCACCAAGGCGCCGGGGCGCCCGCTGCCCTCGGGGCGCCTGCCGGGGGCGCTGGCCCTCGGCGCGGTGCTGGCGCTGGCGGCGGCAGGCTGCGCGCTGGCCGCGTGGCAGGGCACGCTGCCCGCTGCGCTGGCGGCCCTGGGCGCGGCCAGCGCCTACAACCTCGGCGCCAAGCGCGGGCTGCTGGCGGGTGGCCTGGCCATGGGCCTCGTGCGCACGGCCAATGGCGCGCTGGGCGTGCTGCCGCTGGTGCTGGCGGGCACGGCCCCGGCGTGGACGCTGGCCGCCCCGGCCTGCATCGGCCTGTGGAGCGCAGGCGCCACGGTGCTCAGCACCACGGAGGAGCACGCCAGCCTCGGGCGCGTGCGCGCCGCGCGCTGGCTGGCGGCACTGGGCATCGTGGGCGGCTGCGGCCTGGGCATGCTGGCTGCGGGCCGCGTCACGCTGCCCGGGGCGCTGCTGGCGCCCAGCCTGCTGGGCATGGCGGCCGGCCGCCTGCCCAAGCCCGGGCCGCCCAAGCGCCAGGTGCTGGAGATGCTGCTGGGCCTCTACCTGCTGGCCGGCGCCATCGCCTCCGGCGCCCGCGCCTTCGAGGTGGACCTGGGCGCCCCCATCCTCGCCTTCGTGCTCATCTACCTCTCGCAGCGCATGATCTTCGCCCTGCGCGGCTGACGCGCGCGCCGCTCAGCGCGGCGTGTCGTCGGGCAGCGGGGCCTCGAGCACCGCCTTCATGCGCGCCACGAGCGCGCGGTAGCCCTCGGTGGCGCGCAAGGGCTCGAGGTCGCCATCCTGCTCGGTCCAGGCCACGTCGGTCCAGCCCAGGTCCACGGCACGCGCAAGGTGCTCGAGGGCCGTGCGGCGCAGCTGCTCGGCGTCCTGCTTGCCGGGCTCCACGGCCCACTGCGCGAAGGCGCAGGCGAGGTTGTAGTGGTCGTGCGCCGGCGAGAGGCTGCTGGCGAGCTGGCTGCGGTAGAGCCGCACGGCGCGGTCGAACCAGCCGGCGCGCAGCGCCAGCTGCGCGGCCTCGGCCCGGCCCCGGCGGCTCCAGCCGCGCGTGCCCTCCAGCTCGGCCACGCGCTGGCGCAGCTCGGCCTCGTAGCGGCGCGGCGCCAGCCGGTAGAGCGTGGCCAGCAAGTCGTCGTGCAGCACCTCGCGCTCGATGTCGCCGTCGTCCTCGCCCTCGGGGCGCGAGGCCAGCTCGCGCAGGTAGCCGTCCAGGCGCGCCAGCACCTCATGGTCCTCGGCGCGGGCCAGGTCCTGCACGGCGTTGAGCGCCATGCCGCGCAGCTCCCACGTGTCGATCACGCGCCCCATCGGGCGCACCATGCGGTAGCCGCCGGCGGCCGAGCCGCCGGGCATGCGCAGGGCCTGGTCCATCACGATGTGCACGCACACGTCCAGCGCCGTCGTGCGCCACGGCAGCAGCGGGGCGTACTGGCCGTGGTAGTAGCCGGTGCTGCCGCTGGCCGACTTGCGCTCGAGGAAGGCCCGCTCCACGCGGTCGCGCTCCAGCAGCGCGGCCAGCTCGGCCACGGGCCGCGCCTCGGACACGCCCGGCGCCGGCCGGTAGCCCTCCAGCGCGGCCGCGGCCGCCTCGGCCTGCCGCAGCAGCCCGTCGCGGGCACGGGCCGCCAAGGCCTCGCCCCCGCTGCGCCAGGCCTCCACGAGCAGGTGCAGCAGGCGCGGGCTGGCGTCGCGGGCCAGCACCTCGGCCAGGGCGGCCTTGAGCTCCTCGTCGCCGGCCTCGAAGGCGCGCGCCAGTGCCTCGCGCGCGGCCGGCAGGCGCCGCGCCAGCGCCTCCTCGGCCTCCAGCCGCTCGCCGCGCAGCGGGCTCTGCAGACGGGCCAGCTCGAGGGCCATGGCGGGGTCCTCGCCCGCCGCCGGCCGGGCGGCCTCGCCCCCCGGGGGGGCAGCCCCTGCCGGGCGGGCGGCCCCGGCCCCAAGGCAGGCCAGCGCGAGCAGCAGCACGCGGCAGGAGGACGCCATGCGGCCATCCTAGCGGCCCGCCGGCCCCCGATCCCCTGCCCCCGCCTGCGCGGCGGGGTGTCGCCCTAGAATGGCTCGATGAGCGCGCCGGATCCCCATGCCGAGGCCGAGCTGCGACGGGGCGTGCTGCAGCTCGTGACGCTGTGCCTGCTGGAGCAGCCGCGCTACGGCTACGACCTGGTGCGCCTGCTGGGCGGCTCGGGCTTCGAGGTGGAGGAGGGCACGCTCTACCCCATCCTGCGCCGCCTCGAGTCGCAGGGCGTGCTGGTGGCCACCTGGGACAGCAGCGGCGCGCGCCCGCGCAAGTACTACAGCCTCTCGGCCGAAGGACGTGCGGTGCGCGCCTCACTGGCCGCCCAGTGGTGCCGCGTGCGCGACGCCACCGACGAGGTCGTCATGGAGGTCGAGTCATGAGCCTGGCCAGCCCGCAGGCCCGCGCCTACCTCGAGCGGCTGCGCGACCTGCTGCCGGCCACCGAGGCCGAGCGCGTGGTCGCGGAGGTGGAGTCGCTGATCCACGACCGCGTCGAGGCCATGGGGCCCGACATGCCCGCGCTGGAGGCCGAGCAGCGCGCCCTCGAGCGCCTGGGCGTGCCCGAAGCCCTCATCGACACGCTGGCCGAGCAGGCCGTGTCGGTGGGCGTGTCGGCCCGGCGCAGCTTCGCGCGCTGGTGGTTCGTGCTGGCGGCCGGCCACCTGCTGCTGTCCATCGCGCTGACCATGGCCGGCTCGACGCAGCCGGCGGTGCCCGGCCTGCTGGCGCCGCTGGCCACCGGCAGCGTGTGGGGCACGCTCACCTCGGCGCTGGGCGTGCTGCTGCTGGACACGGGCCTGCTCTTCGCGTGGTTCGCGCTCACCGGGGCCTGGGGGCGCCCGGGCCGGCTGGGCGCGCCCGACCTGCCGCGCGGCTGGAGCAAGCCCGACGCGCTGCGCACGCTGGTGCTGCTGGGCCTGCTGGCGGTCATCTTGCACCCGTTGCGCGACCGCATCTTCGCCGTGCGCGCCGAGGGCGAGGCGCAGCCCTTCCTGAGCCAGGACCTCGTGGGCCTGCTGCCGTGGCTGGACGCCGTGCTGGGCCTGGTGGCCCTGCGCTGCGTGGTGGTGCTGTCGGGCCGCGGGGCCAGTGCCCTGGCCCACGGCGTGGACCTGCTGGCCGGCGTGCTGGGGCTGGTGCTGCTCGTGCTGGTGGCCACGCGCTCCTCGGTGGTGGACCTGCCGCGCGAGCTGCTGGGCGGCCCCACCGCCGAGGTGCTCAACGCGGTTCTCACGCGTGCCTTCCTCACCATCGCCCTCGTGTCGGCCGTGTTCCTGTGCGTGAGCCTGGTGCGGCGCGCCCTGCGCCTCAAGCAGGCCCTGGGACGCTAGCGCCTGGCCGCCGGGCCACGCAGGCCGGCCTCCCGCGTACAACAACGTGCTACGGAGGCCCCATGCCCGCCCGCCGCCCGCGCAAGCCCATCCTCGTGGCGCTCAAGGTCGACGCCGACACCGCCGCGGCCCTCGATGCCGTGCCCAACAAGAGCGAGTTCATCCGCGAGGCCCTGCGCGCACGGCTCGAGGAGGCCTGCCCGCTGTGCTCCGGCAGCGGCCGCCGCCCGCCGGCGGCCCTGGCGCAGCCCGGCCGCCGCCACGTGCACGCCGTGCCGCGTGCCCGCTGCCTGGACTGCGGCCGCGAGGGCCCCGTGATCGGCGAGCCGGGTGCGCGCGACCGCTTCGAGGGCGGGCGCGAGCTCGAGCGCCTGCGCACCTTCCTGAGCTTCGGCGACTACTTCTGCTCGGCCTGCTTCGTGCGCAGCCAGGAGTGCGCGACGTGCGGGCACCGGGTGGCGGGTGGCGAGCCGGCCCGCGAGCGCCATGCCTGCGGCCGCTGACGCCCTGCGCGCCCCGGCGCTGCGCATCCACGCGCTCAAGCGCTGGTTCGACGACCCCGAGGGCGGCCGCGTGCTGGCGCTGGACGTGCCCAGCCTGGTGCTGGGCCGAGGCGAGCAGCTGGCGGTGACCGGCGCCAGCGGCAGCGGCAAGACCACGCTGCTCAACGTGGTGGCGGGCCTGCTGCCGGCCGACGAGGGCGAGGTCGAGGTGGGCGGCGAGGCCATGACCGGCCGCACCGAGGCGGCGCGCGACCGCCTGCGCGCGCGCCACGTGGGCATCGTCTTCCAGGCCTTCCACCTGCTGCCGGGCCTGACGGCGCTCGAGAACGTGGCGCTGGGCATGACCTTCCGCCCCGCGCAGGGCGCGCCGGCACGCGTGGCCGCGCGCGCCGCGCTGCAGCGCGTGGGCCTCGGCGACCGCCTCCACCACCTGCCCGGCCAGCTGAGCACGGGCCAGCAGCAGCGCGTGGCCATCGCGCGCGCGCTGGCCGGCAGCCCCACGCTGGTGCTGGCCGACGAGCCCACGGCCAGCCGCGACCCTGCGCGCGCGGCGGCCTGCCTCGAGCTGCTCACGGGCTTCTGCAGCGAGCGCGGCGCCGCCCTGCTCGTGGTGAGCCACGACCCGGCGGTGCTGGCCCGCTTCCCGCGCCGCCTCGCCCTCTCCGCGCCGGCGGCGGGCGCCGCAGCGGGGCAGGCCTCATGAACCTGCTCACGCTGGCCTGGCTGGGACTGCGGCGCCGGCCGCTCTCCACGGCCCTCACGGCCCTCTACATCGGGCTGGGCACCGCGCTGGCGCTGGTGGTCTCGCACGGCCACGCCGCCACCCAGCGCTCGTTCCGCGACGCCGCGCGCGGCCACGACCTGCTGCTGGCGCCCAAGAACGGCAGCGCCCTGCAGGCCGTCCTCTCGACGCTGTTCTTCGTGGACGACCCGGCCGGCACGCTGCCGTGGAGCGCCTACGAGCGCGCCAAGGCCGACCCGCGCGTGAGGTCTGCCGTGCCCTACGCGATGGGCGACACCTACCGCGGCCACCGCGTGGTGGGCACCACGCGCGAGCACTTCGAGGTGCTCGCCGACGCCAGCGGCCGCCCGCTGGCCGAGGGCCTCACGGGCCGGCTGTTCGGCGACGAGGCCTTCGAGGCCGTGGTGGGCAGCATGGCGGCGCGCACCGGCGGCCTAGGGCTGGGCGCCGAGCTGCAGGTGAGCCACGGCACGCGCGAGGGCGGCCAGCAGCACGCCGAGCGCTGGAAGGTGGTGGGCGTGCTGCGGCCCACCGGCACGCCGCAGGACCGCGCCGTGTTCATCCCGCTGCCCACCTTCTACGAGATCGCCGGCCACGTCACGGCGGGCGCGGCCCCGGGCCGCGCGGCCCCCGCCGCGCCCGGCGGGGCGGGCCGCCCAGAGGGCGCGGGGGACGGCGCCGAGGCCGGCC
>JBJTIJ010000411.1:0-2609 GCA_046094945.1 Planctomycetia bacterium
GTCCGCCCCCGCCCTGTCCTGAAATCCCGCGCCGGGAGGGTCCCTTGGCCCTACCTTGCCGGGTCTGGGGCTCGTCCCCAGTGCTCGCGCCGCCCGTCAGCGTCCCCCGACTAGGCCCGGGGGACGGAAGCCTGGGCGCGCGGGCTGCGGCCTGGCTTGCAGGAATTCCGTAGGTCCCCAAGGTCCCGCGTGCGGGACCGCGCAGGTACCGCGCGGGAGTCCCGGCCGCACCCCCGCGCCGCTGGCGTGGGACGAGGCCGAGGCTCCTCGCCGGGTGAGGAGTCGCCATGAAGGATCGCAAGCAGGCTGCGGGCACCACGGGCGTGCCGGCCGCGAAGGATGGCGTGGTGCGCTACGGCGGCACGCGCCCGTTCGACTTCCCCAACCTCGTCGACCTGCAGACCGCCTCCTACAAGGCCTTCCTGCAGGAGGACGTGCCCGGCGAGCACCGCGAGGACCTCGGCCTCGAGGGCATCCTGCGCGAGATGTTCCCGATCCCGTCCTTCGACGGGACCAAGCAGCTCGAGTACCTGGGCTACGAGCTCGGCAGCCCGCGCTACACGCAGGACGAGTGCCGCGAGCTCAAGATCACCTACGGCCGCCCGTTCAAGGTGCGCGTGCGCCTGAAGAAGGAACAGCCCGTCGAGGAGGAGGTCTTCCTCGGCGAGATCCCGATCATGATCGGCGGCGGCGAGTTCCTCATCAACGGCACCGAGCGCGTGATCGTCACGCAGCTGCACCGCTCGCCCGGCGTCGACTTCTCGGTCGAGACGCACAGCAGCGACAAGAAGCTGCACTCGTGCTGGCTGATCCCCGAGCGCGGCAGCTGGATCGAGCTCAACGTCACGAAGAAGGAGCAGCTGGCGGTGCGCATCGACCAGTCGGGCAAGTTCCCGGCCACGTCGCTGCTGCGCGCGATGAGCGAGGAGTTCTCCAGCGACGCGCAGATCGCGCGCGCCTTCTACCCCACCGAGACGGTGGCGGTGGCCGCCCGCAACTTCAAGAAGAAGGTGGTCGGCAAGCACGTCGTCACCACGGTGGCCGACACGGCCTCGGGCGAGGTGATCCTCGAGGGCCTGGGCCTGGTCGGCGACGAGCACGCCCTGCGCATGGAGCAGTGCGGCATCGAGTCCGTCGAGATCATCAGCGACCTGGAGGACCCGCTGGTCCTCAACACGCTGCTCGAGGACACCACCGAGACGCACGAGGAGGCACTGGTCAAGATCTACGCGCGCCTGCGCCCGGGCAACCCGCCGCAGGTGGAGAAGGCCAAGGAGCTGTTCAAGGAGAAGTTCTTCGACTCGAGCCGTTACCGGCTGGGCCGCGTGGGCCGCTTCCGCCTCAACCGCAAGTTCGGCACCTCCTTCCCCGAGGAGCAGCAGGTGCTGGGCAAGGAAGACCTCGTCGAGGCCGTGAAGTACCTCGTCGGCCTGCGTGCCGGCAAGGGCGAGATCGACGACATCGACCACCTGGGCAACCGCCGCATCCGCACCATCGCCGAGCTCGCGGGCGAGGAGCTGCGCAAGGGCTTCAACAAGCTGCGCCGCACGGCGCAGGAACGCATGAACGTCGAGGAGGCCGAGTCGGTCACCCCGCGCACGGTGATCAACTCCAAGACCATCTCGTCGGCCATCGACTACTTCTTCGGCCGCGGCGAGCTGTCGCAGGTGGTCGACCAGACCAACCCGCTCTCGCAGATCACGCACGAGCGGCGCCTCTCGGCGCTGGGACCTGGCGGCCTCAACCGCAAGCGCGCCGGCTTCGAGGTGCGCGACGTGCACATCTCGCACTACGGCCGCATCTGCCCGATCGAGACGCCCGAGGGCGCCAACATCGGCCTGATCTCGTCGCTGTCGATCTTCAGCGGCGTGGACACCTACGGCTTCCTGATCACGCCCTACCGCGTGGTGGAGAAGGGCCGTGTCACGGGCGAGGTGGTGTTCCTGCGCGCCGACGAGGAGCTGGACAAGACCTTCGCGCCGGCCGACACCGAGGTGGCCGCCGACGGCCGCATCGTGGGCGAGACCATCCTGGGCCGCCGCAACGACGACTTCCTGCAGGTGAAGCCCGACGAGGCCACCTACATGGACGTCAGCCCCATGCAGCTGGTGGGCGTCTCGGCCGCCCTCATCCCCTTCCTCGAGCACGACGACGCCAACCGCGCCCTCATGGGCTCGAACATGCAGCGCCAGGCCGTGCCGCTGCTCGTGACCGAGCCGCCGCTGGTGGGCACGGGCATGGAGCGCGTGGTCGCCCAGAACAGCAGCATGGTGGTGCGCGCCCGCGCCGCCGGCACGGTGGCCTCGATGGACTCGCGCCACGTGGCCGTGCGCAAGGGCGACGGCACCGAGGACCGCTACGAGCTGCGCAAGTTCACGGGCCTCAACGAGCGCACCTGCCTCAACCAGCGCCCGCTGGTGCAGGGGGGGCAGCGCGTCGAGGCCGGCCAGGTGCTGGCCGACGGCGCCGCGACGCACGACGGCGAGCTCGCGCTGGGCCGCAACGTGCTGGTGGCCTTCATGCCCTGGGATGGCTACAACTACGAGGACGCCATCCTCGTGAGCGAGGACCTGGTGCGGCGCGATGCCTACACCAGCATCCACATCGAC
>JBJTIJ010000412.1:0-12026 GCA_046094945.1 Planctomycetia bacterium
GCCGCCGCTGCCCGCGGCCGTGCCCGCGGCGCGGGCACGGCGGGGGCGGGCGGGGCCTCGAAGGCGCGCGCGCGCGACTCGTCGCTGAGCAGCGCCTCCAGCAGGTAGCTCTCGGCCGTGCGCTTGGGGCCCGGGCTGGCCATCGAGGTGCGGTACTGGGCCTTCACGCGCCGGCGCCGGTACGAGGAGTAGAGCGCCTTGGGGTCGCCCAGCAGCGGGCGCAGCTCGCCGTCCTTCATGCCCAGCAGCCGCTCCACCTCGCGCGGGCCCACCACGCTCATGCCCTCCTCGCTCATGCGCTGGCGCACGCGCTCGAGGCTCTCGTAGGGCAGGTCGAAGAGGAATTCCTCGAAGGCCTGCACCTGCTCGCTCTTGCCGGCGTGCTGCGTGAACCAGTCCACGAAGCGCGGGTCGCAGTCGGCGAACAGCAGGTGGAACATCTCGCTGGCGCCCATCATCGTGCCGAAGGCGCGCGGGGCGTGCGTGCGCGCGGCCCACGCCGAGCGCAGCAGCGGGCAGAAGCGGTCGGTGGCGAAGCGCACGCGGCCTTCCCACACGGCCACCAGGTTCTCGGCCGCGCGCGTCTTGATCTCCAGCGGCGTGGTGCGGCTGGTGACGAAGCCGGTGTACAGCTCCTCGGCCAGGCGCGTGTAGACGGCCTCCTCCACGGCGCCGGCCAGGTCGCGCAGCAACGGCTCGCGGTCGGCGACGTGCTTGCAGGCGTCCACGCAGTAGGCGATGGAGGTGAAGAAGTTCACCTTGGCGATGGCGTAGGTGCGCGAGAGCACGGCCTTGGTGGGCAGCGCCCACTCCAGGCCATGCTCGCCGCGCTCGATGAGCCCCTCCATGAGGCTCTCCAGCGAGCGCACGCGCGTGCCCAGCATGCGCCGCTCGCGCAGCGAGGGGTAGGCCTCCATGGCCAGCACGATGCCGGCCAGGCCCTTGAGGCCCGTGTCCAGCGCGCGGCGCAGGTCGGGCGTCACCTCGCCGGCCACCGGCAGGAAGCGCTGCACGCGCTGGGTGAGGGCCACCTCGCGCGCCGTGAGGATGCGCTCCAGGGGCAGCTCCTGCGTGACCACCACCGTGCCCTGCGCGCCCACGCCCGACGGGCTGGGGTCGGCGAAGGGGAAGGTGGTCTCGCCGCTGGCGCTCATCGTCCCCTAGCCTACGGCTGCGGCGGCCGGCGGCTGGAGCCGGCGGCGGCAAGCCGTGACGAACCCGTGACATGGCCGGCGCGCCCGCCTCCGCGGCCGGGCGCGCGCCGCATGGGCTGGCGGGGGAGCCCTTCCCCCCCGGGGCCTGTCCGTGCTATCCCGGGGGGTCTCGCAGGAAGGGCCCGGGCCAGCAGGCGCCGGTGCCCGCAGGAGGCCCGATGACCCGTCTTGCCAACCGCCTCGCCACCCGCCTTGCCCCCGTGCTCTCGGCCGTGCTGGCCGTGGGCCTGCTGGCCGGCTGCAGCACGCCGCGCCGCCACATCCCCGGCACGGCGCCGCTCAACGCGGTCAACGCCGCCACCGGCGGCCTGCCCACCGACCTGCCGCGCGACCCCGGCCAGGGCCTGACCTACTGCCGCGTGTGGGTGCCGCCGGTCTACCGCGACGTGCCCACGCTCGAGGTGGTGCCCGGCCACATGACCACCGAGTCGCGCGCCGCGATGAAGACCACCTTCTTCGAGCGCCAGGTGCAGCCCAAGGGCGAGTACTGGCTCGAGAAGCAGCCCTGCGACTGCGACATGACGGCCGTCGAGGTGGCGCCGGGCGGCTGGAAGTGGTCGCAGGTCAACGGCGACTGCTGGCAGTACTGCTACACCGCGCCGCAGTACAGCTGGCGCGCCAAGCAGGTGAAGGACGAGCGCATCACCTACGCCAACGAGGTGCCGGCCAAGTACGAGACCGTGGCGCGCAGCTGCCCCACGACGGTCACCGAGCAGAAGTACGTGCCCGGTGGCTACCGCGTGGTGTGGAAGCGCGAGTGCTACCGCCCCGGCGAGTACGTGTGGCAGGCCCGCGAGGGCGGCTGCGCGCCCTGCGCCACCGACCCGGGCACGCCCAAGACCACGCTGGTGCCCGCGCGCACCGTGGGCGGCGCCAAGCCCGCCGGCGTGACGGGCTCCTGCCCGCGCTGCAACTAGCCGCGCAGGCGGCACCGCGACAGGCCGGCTGCCGGGCGTGCGGCCTGGCATGCGCCGCAGGCGACGGCCGCGTGCTCGCCCGCGCTCGTGCGTGCGTGCGGGCCGCGCACGCGAATTGAGAACGGTTCGCAACTAGCGCCGCCGGCGCCGCGTGCGGCGCCTCGGCCGGCGTTGTGCGGCGGGGCCGCGTCCCGCTATGTTCTGCCGCGCGCCCCCGGAGCGGGGGCCGCCCTGGGAGCCCTGACATGCCGCACGTCGTCACCGGTCGCTGCGTGGACTGCCGCTACACGTACTGCGTCGTGGAGTGCCCCGTGGGCTGCTTCTGGGAGATCACCGAGCCGCGCATGCTCGTGATCGACCCCGGCACCTGCATCGACTGCGAGGCCTGCGTGCCGGCCTGCCCGATCAACGCGATCTGGCCCGACCACGAGGTGCCCGCCGAGTACGGCTCGTGGACGGCCTTCAACGCCGAGAACTTCTCGAAGGGCAAGAACGTCACCGAGGGCACCGACCCGCTCGACTCGGCCAAGCTGATCGAGGAGATCCAGGCCGAGGAGAAGGGCAAGGGCTGGAGCATCAAGGAGCCCAGCAAGGCCTCCTAGCCCGCGCGCCGGGACCTGCCCGGCGGCGTGCCGCGCTGCCAGCCCCTCCACGCTGCAAGCCCCTCCGCGCTGCGCGCCTTGGCACGCGGCGCGCCCCGTAGGGCGCAGCTGTTGGGCGTGCCCTGCGCGCACGCGCCGTGCATGCGCGTGAGTGCCGGTGCTCGCGCACCTGGCGCAGGCGCGCCCGGGGCAGGCCCTGGGCCGACGGCGCGCGCCTGCCCGCGCCGCGCGCGAGGCCGGCCCGGGGACGAGGCCGCGCTGCTTGGGCGTGGTCGCGCTACTTGGGCGTGGCCGGTGCGGCGATGCGCTCGAGGGCCGTCTTGGCCGCGTTGCGCGAGCCCTCGTGCCAGTCGTCCTTGCTCATGGCCGTGAGCGCCGCCACGGCGGCGCGCACCTTGAGCTTGCCGCAGGCCTCGGCCGCCCACGCGCGCATGTTGTGGTAGCGGTCGGCCAGCAGGCCCACCAGCACCTCGTGCGTGTCGGACTCGTCGCCCGAGAGCGCCACCAGCACGTCCAGCGCCGCCTTGCGGTTGCGGTGCGTGCCGCCCTTGCCCCAGGCGTAGCCCACGTGGGCCTTGGCCGCCTCGATGGCCTTGCGCCCGCCCAGCGCGCCCAGCCCCTCGAGCGCGGCCGCGCGCAGCACGTCGCCGTGCGAGTCCTCGCGCAGCAGGTCCAGCAGCAGCGCCTCGGCGCCCTCGGCGTGCACCTTGCCCAGCGCCCGAGCGGCCGCGGCGCGGCAGTAGTCGTTCTCGTCCTCGCGCGCGCGCGTGGCCAGCACCTCGGCCACCAGCGCGCGCGGGCCGGCGCCCAGCGCCTCCAGCGCCGTCTCGCGCACGCGCGCGTCGCTGTCGCGCGAGGCCGCCAGCAGCGCCGCGGTGGCCCGTGCGCCGCCGCTGCCGGCCTGCAGCCGGCCCAGCACGCGCGCCGACTCCTCGCGCACGCCAAAGAAGGCGTCCTCTCCGGCGGCGCGCGCCAGCGGCTCGACGGCGTCGGGCCCGAAGGCCTCCAGCGCGTAGGCGGCGTCGATGCGCCCGTTGAGGTCGGGGTCTTCCAGCAGCATGCGCGACCAGCCCTCCAGCCCCGGCTCGTAGCGCACCTTGAGCAGCAGGTCGCCGCCCACGCCGAGGCGCAGGTAGGGCGCGCCGGCCGGCACGCGGAAGGTGTGGCGCTCCTGGTGGATGGGCAGCACCGTGACCTCGCCGCCCGGCCCGGCGCGCACCGGCAGCGAGAGGCGGAAGAGGCCCTGCCCGCCCTTCTGCGCCTGCGCCTGGCGCACGCTGAGCGTGCCGGCCGCCGCGTCGTAGGCGCACTCCAGCACGGGGTAGCCGGCGCCGTAGACCCACTGCTCCCAGAACCAGCGCAGGTCGCGGCCGGCCGCGCGCTCCATGGCGCGGCGCAGGTCCTCGCTGGTGACCGAGCAGTCGCGCCGCCCGGCCACGTAGCCCTTCACGCCCGCCCAGAAGGCCTCGTCGCCCAGCTCGCGCCGCAGCACGTGCAGGATGGCCGCACCGCGGTCGTACTGCTTGCCGCCGTGCAGCTCCAGCGGGATGTCGCCGCGCGGCTCCTTCTTGAGGTCGAGCGCCGCCGCGTCGGGCGTGCCGGCCATGTAGCCGGCGTTCTGCTCGCGCCGGCGCAGCAGCAGCACGTCCTGCCCGAAGCGCTTCTCGAACCACGCATCGGTCATGTAGGTGGCGAAGCCCTCGTTGAGCCAGATGTGGTCCCAGGTCTTGCAGGTGAGCAGGTCGCCGAACCACATGTGGGCCAGCTCGTGCGCCACCAGGCCCTCGCTCATGTAGTTGGGCCGGGCGCGCTCGCCGTGCAGCGCGCGCATGTTGAGCGTGGTGGCGGTGGTGTTCTCCATGCCGCCGTAGACGAAGTCCCACACGTAGGTCTGGGCGTAGCGCGGCCAGGGGTAGGCCTCGCCCGTGAGCTCGCTGAACACCTCCAGCATGTGCGGCGTCTCGCGCAGCGAGGTGACCAGCTCCTCGCGCCGGCCGGGCGGCGCGCTGTACTCCAGCGTCACGTCGCGCCAGCGCTCGGTCACCGTCTCCAGCTGCGCCACGATCAGCGTCAGCAGGTAGGTCGGGCTGCGCCAGGGGAACTTCCAGCGGTGCGTGGCCGTGCCGTCGCGGCCCGGCTCGACGCCCTGCAGCAGGCCGTTGCTCACGGTCTGGAAGCCCTCGGGGGCCACCACGGCCACGTCCCACGTCAGGCGGTCGTCGGGCTCGTCGTAGCAGGGCACCCAGCGGCGGTTGTCGTTGCCCTGGCCCTGGCTGTACAGGAACAGCGGCGTGTCGGGCGCCTGCGGCGTGGGGCCGTGGAAGTAGAGGCCCATGCGCGGCGTGCTCGCGTAGCGGATGGTGATGCGCGTGCTGGCGCCCGCCTTGAGCGGCTCCTTGAGCGTCATGGACAGGATGCCGTCCTTGAGCTCGTGGGCCAGCGGCAGGCCGTCGGGGCCCGTCACCGACTGCACCTGCGTGTCCAGCGAGTGCATGCGCACGGTGCGCAGCGCCGGCACCAGCGAGGCAATCTCGTGCACCACGGTGCCCTCCACCTTGTGCCCCGTCAGGTCGGGGCGCACGGTGAGGTCCATGTGCACCTGGTCGTAGTCGCGCGTGGTGACGTCCAGCGGCAGCGCCGCGGCCGCCGCCGGCGCCGCAGCCGGTGCAGCCGCCGCTGCCGGCGGCTCGTGGCCCTGCGCGGCGCGCAGGCCGGGCCGTGCGCCCACGGCCAGCGGCAGCAGCACTGCGAGCAGCAGCAGCCGGCGCGCGGCACCCGCGGCACCTGCGGCAGCAGAGGCGTGGCCGGGCGAGGGGGCGGGACGGGTCATGCGGTCCTCCGGCAGGGGCGCGACGATGCTACGGCGCCGGGCCCGCGCTGGGCAGGGTGCGCTGGCGGCCGTGGCCGCAGGCCGGCGCGCGCAGGCTAGACTCGCGCCCGCCACCGCTGGAGGCCCCATGCGCCGCATCCCCGTCCTGCTGCTCGTCCTGCTGGCCTGTGCCGCGCTGCCGGCCGGCGCGCGCGAGGCCGCGGCCGACGAGCGCGTGCCCGACGTGGCGCGCGGCGAGCTGCCGGTGGCCGGCACCTGCGCGCCGCTGGGCAGCGGCCCCTCCACGCTGGTGCAGGTGGGGGTGCTGGGCGCCTACCGCGTCGACGGCCGCCCCGAGGTGATCGACGAGCCGGCGCTGGTGGCGCTGCTCAAGCAGCGCGCCGCCGCCACGCCCGGCGGCCCGGGGCGCCATGCGGTGTGGGTGGTCACCTCGGCGGCCAACCCCTTCCTGCCCGTGGCGCGCGTGCACATCGCCTGCCAGCAGGCCGGCATCTTCCGTGTCGGCCTGCAGGTGCAGTCCGAGCAGGGCAGCGCCGTGATGGGCTTCCCGATCTTCCTGCCGGCCACGGCCGCCGAGCCGGCGGCCTCGGGCGCGCCGGCGCAGGCCCGCCGGCTGGCCGTGCGGCTGGACCGCACCGAGGGCCCCGAGGAGAGCAACCCGCGCCGGCTGTGGCTGGCGGCCCAGCAGGCCGTCGAGCGCTTCGGCCCCGTGGTAGCCGAGGTGAGCCTGGACGCCAACCTCGCCACGCAGCACGTGCTCACCTGCCTGGACATGCTCTACCGCGGCGGCGTCTCGGCCGTGAAGCTGGGCTTCCGCGCGCCCACGCTGGGCCGGCGCACCATGGAGGGGGGCGTGGAGCGCACGCGCGTGCCGCGCCTGCTGCTGGTGCAGGTGCAGGGCCGGCCCCTGCCGGTGGGCGAGCCCGCGGCGGCGCTGCCGCCCATCGCGCCGCGCAAGGCGCCGTGGGGCGACGAGGGCGCCAGCCAGCCCGGCGCGCTGGGCCTGGTGCTGGAGGACATCGACGAGGGCAAGGCGCGGGCCGCAGGCAGCGCGCCGGCTGCGGCCGCCGAGGTGCTGCCCAGCTACGCCGGGCGCCACGAGGGCGCGCCCGAGGCCGCCGTGGCCCAGGCCGACCGCGCACTGGCCACGTGGGCGCAGGCGGTGGGCAAGAGCCTGCTGGAGGCACTCAAGGGCGTGGCCACGCTGCCGGCCTACATGGTCAAGCGCCAGCGCGACGTGCGCGCCCTGGCCGAGCAGGTCACGCCGCTCCAGCAGCTGTTCCCCGACGCGCAGCGCGTGCAGCCCTCCACGCTGCAGATGGACGTGTTCCTCGTGCGCGAGAACGCGGTGGTGGGCAAGGTGGCCAGCACGCTCTACACGGGCGGCGGCGCGCTCTCGTTCATCTTCGCGCGCTGGGTGGTCGAGCCCTTCCCGCAAGACCTCGTGCTGCCCCCGCTGCCCACCGACCCCTTCGCCGCGGGCGTGCCCGGCCACCTGCGCGTGTGGCTGGAGGCCAGCCTGGCCGCCGTCTACCGGCAGGGGGCGGGCGGCCTGCGCCTGGCGCCCGAGCGCGAGGTGCTGGGCTACCTGCCGGCCGTGGCGCAGGCCGGCGCGCGCGCGGCCCTGGCCAGCCGCCTGCCCGAGATGGAGCAGCTGGCCGCCGAGCTGCAGCGCGTGCCCTACGACCGCCTGCTGCTGGTGCCGCGCCAGGCCACGGCCGCCGTGGTGGGCGGCGGCGCCGTGCGGGGCATCGTGCAGTACGGCCTGGAGGCCGAGGAGCGCGAGCTGCGCCTGGTGGGCTTGAGCGGGCGCGCCGCGCCGCGTTGAGCCGGCTGCGCTGAGCCGCTCGCCGCAGGACCGCCCCGCAGGCCCCCCCGCAGGGCGTGTGAAGACGCCCGCGCCAGGGCAGGGGCCCGCCCGCCGCTGGGCGTAGGGTCGCGCGCATGGCGCTGCCCGACGACCTGCTGGACCGCCCGCCCGCCGAGGCCGCGCGCCTGCTGGCGCTGGCGCGCGTGGAGGGCCTGCGCACGGCCATGGCCGCCTGCCAGGACGGCGGCGAGGAGGCGCTGCACGACCTGCGCGTCGAGCTGCGCCGGCTGCGCAGCGCGTTGCGCTCGTGGGCGCCCTGGCTGGAGGGCAGCGTGCGCCGCCGCCACCGCCGGCGCCTCTCGCGCCTGCAGCGTGCCACGGGCGAGGCGCGCGACGCCGAGGTGGGCGCGGCGCAGGTGCGCGAGCTGGCCAGCGAGCTGGACGCACCCGGCCGCGAGGCGGCCGCGTGGCTGGCCGGCCACCTCGAGGCGCGCGCGCGCACGGCCCTGCGCGGGCTCGAGCGCGAGGTGCTGCGCCCGCTGGCCCGCCAGCTCGGGCGCCTCGAGCGGCGCCTGTGCACCTACCCGGTGGCGGTGGCGCGTGGGCCGGTGGCGCGCGAGCGCTTCGCCCCGGTGCTGGCGGCGCAGCTGGTCGCGCACGGCGCGGCGCTCGCCACCGCGCTGGAGGCCGTGCAGGGTGCGCACGACGCCGCGGGCGCGCACGCGGCACGCATCGAGGGCAAGCGCCTGCGCTACCTGCTGGAGCCCCTCGTGGGCCGCCTGCCCTCCGCCGCCGGCGCGCTGGCCGCGCTCAAGCGCGTGCAGGACGCGCTGGGCGTGCTGCAGGACGCGGTGGCCCTCGAGTCGCAGGTGCTGGCGGCGCGGGCGCACTGCGCGACAGGGCGCGACGAGGCCGGGCTTGACGAGCCCGGTCGCGACACCACCCGTCGCGAGCAGGCGCTGGCTGCGCTGGCCCAGCGCGTGGCCCAGCAACGCCTCGCCAGGGCCGAGGGCCTGCTGGGCGCCTGGCGCCAGGGCCCCGGCGGGCCCGCGCTGGCGGCTGCCGTCGAGGCGCTGGTGGCCGAGGTGCTGGCGCAGTCGCACGCCGGGCTCGAGGTGGAGCGCAAGTACCTGCTCCGCGCCCTGCCCGCCCTGCCGCCGGGCACGCCCAGCGTGGAGGTGGAGCAGGGCTACCTGCCCGGCGAGGTGCTGCAGGAGCGCCTGCGGCGCGTGCGCCGCGGCGCGCACGTCGAGTGCTGGCGCACCGTGAAGCTGGGCCGCGGCGTGGCGCGCGTGGAGGTGGAGGAGGCCTGCAGCGAGGCGCTCTTCGAGCGCCTGTGGCCGCTCACCGCAGGCTGCCGCGTGCGCAAGCGCCGCCACGTGGTGGAGCAGGGGGCCCGTCGCTGGGAGGTGGACGAGTTCCTCGACCGCGACCTGGTGCTGGCCGAGATCGAGCTGGGCTCGGCCGACGAGCCGGTCCACCTGCCGCCGTGACTGGCGCCGCTCGTGGTGCGCGAGGTGACCGACGAGGACGCCTACGTGAACCGGCGCCTGGCGCGCTGAGCGCGCGCGTTCAGCGCGTCGCGGCCCAGGCGCGCACGGCGGCCACCTGCAGCGGCAGCGGCTGGCAGCGGCAGCGCAGCGAGAGCACGGCCAACGCCTCGTCCAGGCTCAGGCCCACCTGCACGAGGTAGGCGGCCAGCACCGTGCCGGTGCGCTCGATGCCCGCACGGCAGTGCACCATGACGCGCGTGCCGGGCTCGGCCAGCGCCGCCTCCAGCCAGGCCACGGCCTGCCCCAGCGCCTCGGCCGCGGGCGGGCGCGCGTCCTGCATGGCCACGTTCATGCGCTCCACCAGCCGCTGCTCGAGCGCCTGGACCGCCAGTGCAGCGCCCGGCGGCCACTCGGCGGGCTCGCGCAGGTCGAGCACGTGGGTCACGCCGCGCAGCGTGAGCTCATGGACGTCGAGCACCGTGCGGGGCTGGGGGCCCGCCAGGATGCGCTCGTTGAGCGCGCGCAGCTCGAAGGGCCGCACCGCGCGCATGGCGTAGGCACGCGCATGCTCGGCCTGCTCGTCTGGCGAGGGCGGGAGGATGCGGGGCGGGGGCCTTGCCAATCCCTGACAGGGTAGCCCCGCGCGCCGCAGGGCGCGCCCGCACCTCGCCGACGTCCCGCTGGGGATACGAAGAGGCGTCTCCCGGACGCGACGGAGGGGCCTGGCGTCCATGCACGGGCCGATCTGCCGCCTCGCGACCTCGCCCGTCGAGTCCGCCTGCCAAGTCCGCCTGCAGGTCGCGCCTGCTGGGCGTGCCTGCGGACGTGCCTGGGGACGTGCTGGGGGACGGTGCCCGGGACGCCGGGCGGCTCAGCGCGTGGCGCGCCGGCTGCGGCCGCGGGCCGGTGCGCGCGCGGCCCCGTGCAGCACGAGGTCGACGAGGTCTTGCGCACAGCGGTGGCGCTCGATGGGGTGGCGCAGGGGCTGCCCGCCGTGCACCGTGTAGCGGTTGCGCCGGCCCTCGCGCACGACGCCCAGGTAGCCCGCCGCGCCCAGCTCGCCCACGATGCGCACGACGGCGCGCTCGGTGATGCCCACCCGCGCGGCCACGTCGCGGTGGCGCGCCAGCGGGTCGGAGGCCAGCACGAACAGGACGTGGGCGTGGTTGGTGAGGAAGGTCCAGCCGGCCGCAGGGGCCGGCTGGGCGGGCGGGGGGCCATGGCGTCGCGGCATGGCCCCAGACTACAGAACTTTCTTTGAGGACAAACATTTCATGTATTTACTTGCGCCCCCAAGGGGCCGGCCCGTCGCCGGCCCCGCCCGGGACCGCGCCCTGCATGCTGCCCCTCCTCGCCCAGGCCGACGCCGGCGCCCTGCTGCTGGGCAACCTGCTCTCGCCCGTGACGCTGGCCTTCCTGCTGGGCCTGCTGGCCGTGCTGGTGCGCAGCGACCTGCGCTTCCCGGAGGCGGCCACCTCCATGCTCTCCACCTACCTGTTGCTGGCCATCGGCCTCAAGGGCGGCTCGGCGCTGGCCGGCGCGCCGCTGGTCGAGCTGCTGCTGCCGGCGCTGGCCACGCTGGCGCTGGGCGTGGTGACGCCGCTCACCTCGTACGCCGTGCTGCGCCGGGTGGGGCGGCTCTCGCGCACCGATGCCGCGGCCATCGCGGCCCACTACGGCTCGGTGTCAGCCGTCACCTTCCTGGCCGCGCTGGCCTACGTGGACGCGCTGGGCTGGCGGGTGGAAGGCATCTTCCCCGGGCTGGTGGCCCTGCTGGAGGTGCCGGCCATCCTGGTGGCGCTGGCGCTGGCGCGCCGCGGCGAGCGCCCGGCGCAGGGCGGGCCGTCGGTGGTGGGCCACGTGCTCAGCGGCAAGAGCGTGCTGCTGCTGCTGGGCGGCATGGGCATCGGCCTTGCCTGCGGCAGCGAGGGCCTGGCGCGCCTGAAGCCCTTCTTCGTGGACCCCTTCCAGGGCGTGCTGATGCTGTTCCTGCTCGACCTGGGCCTCGTGGCCGGCCAGCACCTGCGCCACCTGCGCACCGCCGGCCCCTTCCTGTGCGTGTTCGCGCTGCTGGCGCCCATCGCGCACGGCGCGCTGGGCGTGCTGGCTGGCTCGTGGGCCGGCCTCTCGGTGGGGGGCTGCGCCGTGCTGGGCGCCATGACCGCCAGCGCCTCCTACATCGCAGCCCCCGCCGCCGTGCGCATGGCGCTGCCCGAGGCCAACCCGGCCTACTACCTCACCACCGCGCTGGGCATCACCTTCCCCTTCAACCTCACGCTGGGCATCCCGCTCTACGTCGAGCTGGCCTCGCTCTGGGCCTGAGGTGCGGGCGGCCCGTCCGCCCGGCGTGCGCTGCCCGCCGCTCAGCGCAGATCGACGCTGGCCTTGACGATGGCCAGCGGCTCGCGCGGCTCGCTGCTGCGCGCGCGCGGCGGGGCGGCCACGGCCTCGAAGGCGCGCAGCACGTCCAGCCCGGCCGTGATCTCGCCGAAGGCCGTGTACTGGCGGTCGAGCTCGGGCGTGGGGCGGAAGGTGATGAAGAACTGCGAGCCGTCGCTGTTGGGGCCCATGTTGGCGGTGCTCAGCGTGCCCATCTTCCCGTGGCCCACGCCGGGCTTGACCTCCAGCGGCAGCTTGAAGCCGGGCCAGCCGGTGCCGTTGCCGCGCGGGCAGCCGCCCTGCGCCATGAAGCCCTGGATCACGCGGTGGAAGCGCAGCCCGTCGTAGAAGCCCAGCCGCGTCAGGTAGACGATCATGCTGGCGTGCAGCGGCGCCACCTCGTGCCAGAGGCGGAACTCCATCACGCCCTTGTTCGTCTCGAGGCGCCAGTAGAGCTTCTCGCGCTCGGGGAAGCCGAACTGGATGGGGGCGGGCAGCGTCTCGCGCCACGCGCCGGCGCCGGCCTTGAGGTTGCGCGCGGCGATGAAGGCATCGGCTTCCGCCAGCGGGTTGCCCACGCGCAGCGGGCCCGGCTGGCCCGGCAGCGGGCCGCTGGGGCCCGGCGCAGGCGGGGCCTCGGCGCCGCAGCCGGCCAGCAGGGCTGCCGGGGCGAGGGCGCAGGTCAGCAGCAGGCAGGCGGCACGCAGGCGGGTGCGCAGCATGGCAGGGCTCCGGGGGAGCCCGCAGCCTAGCCGCCCGTGCGTGACGGGCCAGCCGCTCC
>JBJTIJ010000413.1:0-3456 GCA_046094945.1 Planctomycetia bacterium
CCGGGCCCATCGCGATCCGCTACCGCTCGGGGCGCGCGCTGGTGGCCGGCGTGCGCACCGAGCTGGCCTACCGGCGCGGCCGGCCGCGGGCGGGCCCGCTGGTCTCGCTCAACCTCGAGCTGGCCAGCACCTGCAACCTGCACTGCACCTTCTGCCCCACGGGCAATGGCCTGCTGGCGCGCCCGCGCGGCCTGATGCCCGAGGCCACCTTCCTGCGGGCCCTTGCGGGCGGGGGCCGCCTTGAGTTCGTGCTGCTCTTCCAGTGGGGCGAGCCGCTGCTGCACCCGCGCTTCCTGGACCTCGCGCGAGCGGCGCGTGCGCACGGTGCGCGCACGCTGGTGACCACCAACGGCACGCTGCTGGACGAGCGCCGCGTGCAGGCGCTGCTGGACGCGGGCCTGGAGCGCGTGACGGTGTCCATCGACGGGGATGCGGCCACGCACGAGGCCGTGCGTGGCGTGCCGCTGGCACGCACGGAGGAAGGCCTCGCGCGCCTGCTGGCCGCGCGCGAAGCGCAGCACAGCCCGCTGGCCGTGGACGTGTCCATGGTGGTGGCGCCCGAGACCGAGGCGGCGGCCCACGACTTCGCCGCGCGCTGGCAGGGACGCGTGGACCGTGTGCAGCAGATCCCGCTGCTCACGCGCGGGACGCGCCGCACGCGCTGCCGCGAGCCGTGGCGCGGCGGCCTCGTGGTGCTGCAGGACGGGCGCGTGACGGTGTGCTGCGTGGACCACGACGGGGTGCTGGCCGTGGGGCACGTGGAGCGCGACCGGCTGCAAGACCTCTGGAACGGCCCGGCCATGCAGGCCCTGCGCGCCCGCCACGTCGCCGGCGACCTCCCGCCGCTGTGCGCCGGGTGCACCGAGTATCCCAGCGACGCGGCTGCGCCCCGCTTCTCGCGCCCCGAGGAGGCCTCGCGAGAGGCCCCGCACCTCGCAGGCCCGGCGGCCCCGGCGGCAGCTCCCGTGGCCGCCCCGACGGCGCTGCGCGGCGGGGCAGGCGTGCCGGCCCGGCAGGTGACCGCATGAGGGGCGTGCGCCGCCAGTACATGGACGTGGTGGGCCAGCGCGTGGCGCGCGGCGACCTGCCCGGGCTGCTCGACCTGGGCTGGCGCTGGCTGGGCTCGGCGCTGGCCCCGCGCAGCGGCCGGGCGCTGGTGGGGCCGGCGCTGGGCACGGCCCTGGTCACCTACCGCTGCGACCTGCGCTGCCGCGTCTGCGACCTGCCGTCGCGGGCGGCCGCGCGCCGCCGGGCGGGGGAGCACGAGCTGGACACGCGCGCCTGGCTGCGCGTGCTGCGCGACTTCAAGGCCATCGGCACGGCAGGCATCGGGTTCACGGGCGGCGAGCCCATGCTGCGCGAGGACCTGCCTGTGCTGCTGCGCGCGGCCTCCCGGCTGGGGATGCACGCGCACCTGAACACGGACGGCCTGTGGGTGGCCGAGCGTGCGCGCGAGCTGCTGGGCACCGGCCTGCGCTCGGTGAACATCTCGCTGGACGGCCCCGACGCCCCCAGCCACGACGCCGCCCGCGGGCGGCCGGGCGCGTTCCGCGCGGCGGTGGAGGGACTGTCGGCCCTGCGCCGCGCGCGCCCGGCCCGGGGCGGCCCGCGGCTGGCGGCCGTGACGGTGCTCACCGCGCACAACCTCGGCTGCATCGGCGCCGTGGTCGATGCCGCGCTGGCGGCCGGTGCCGACTGCGTCGGCGTCCTGCCCGTGCACGACTTCGGGCCGGGCGAGCCGGGCGCGCAGGCCGGCCAGGTGGCCGAGGCGCTGGCCACGCTGCGCGCGCGGCACGCCGAGGGCGTGATCGACAACAGCCTGGCCTACCTCGACCTCGTGCCGCGCGCCCTGCGCGGCGAGCCCTCGCCGCTCTCCTGCTACGCGCCGTGGACCAGCGTGGTGGTGGACTGCTACGGCGACGTGTACCCCTGCTTCCCCTTCATGGAGCGCAAGCAGCCGCTGGGGCGCCTGCCGCTGGCCCGGCTGTGGCGCTCGCAGGCCTACGCGCGCGAGCGGGCGCGGCTGGCGGCCTGCCGTGCCTGCCTGTGGAACTGCCACGCCGAGCTGAGCCTGGCGCTGCCGCAGGCCGGCGTGCGCAGCGGGGCCTCCGCGTGAGCCTTGCCCTGGCCAAGCGACTGGACCGGCGCATGGGCGCGGCCTGGGCCGCGTGGCTGGGCGCGTGGGACGCGCTGTGCGAGGGCCTGCGGCCGCCGGACCCGGTCGAGCACGTGCGCCACGTGCTGGTGGTCAAGCTGTGGGGCGTGGGCAACTGGGCGCTGCTGCGCCCGGTGGTGCGCGACCTGCGCGAGCGGCACGCCGGCGCGCGGCTCACGGTGCTCACGCTGGCGGGCAACCTGCCGCTGGTGCGCGACCTGGCCGACGAGGTGCTGGTGGTGCGCCCGGCGCCGTTGCTGGGCTCGGCGCTGGACCTCGCGCGCGCTGCCTGGCGCCTGCGGCGCGACCCGCCCAGCCTGGCGCTGGACTTCGAGCCCTTCGCGCACGCCGGCGCGCTGGTGGCGCGCCTGGGACGCTCGGCCCAGCGCCTGGGCTTCGCCCACCCGGGCCGCGCGCGCGAGCGCCTCTACACCGTGCGCGTGCCGCTGCGCGGCGATGCCCACGCCGCGCGCTCGTTCCGCGACCTGGCCGAGGCCGCCGGCGTGGCGCCCGCGCCCTACGTGCCCGGGCACCTTGCGCCGACGGCGGCCGGCGAGGCCGAGGTGCGGGCGCTGGGCCTGCCTGCGGGCGAGTCGCTGGCGCTGCTGCACCCGGGCAGCGGCGACAACTTCCCGGGCCGGCGCTGGTCGGAGCAGGGCTTCGCGGCGCTGGGACGCGCGCTGCGGGCCGAGGGCCTGGCGGTGGCCGTGACGGGCGATGCCAGCGAGGCGGGCCTGTGCGCGCGCGTGGCGCAGGCCAGCGGGCCGGGGGCCGCCAGCCTGGCCGGCCGCCTGACGCTGGAGGGCCTGGTGGCCCTCGTGGGCCGCGCGCGGCTGCTGGCCAGCAACGACACCGGGCCCGTGCACCTGGCCTCGGCGCTGGGCGTGCCGACGCTGGCGCTCTACGGGCCCAACACGCCCGTGCTCTACGGGCCGCTGGCCCCCGGCTCGCGCGCCTTCTACCGCGCCCTGCCCTGCAGCCCCTGCCTCACCGCCGACAGCCACCGCAGCAGCCGCTGCCGCATCTTCACCTGCATGGCCTCCATCCCGGTGGGGGAGGTGCTCGAGGCGGCGCGCCGCCTGGCGCGCCGGGCACCCCACGGGGCCGTGCCGGGGACGCAGGCGTGAGGGCGGCCTGGCTGGGCGTGCTGCTGGTGGCCGCGGCGGCGCTGCTGGCGCACCTGCCCGCGCACGAGGGCAGCTTCGTCTACGACGACCTGCGCTTCATCGTCGAGAACGACGCGCTGGGCGAGGCGCCCGCATCTCGCCTGCTGCTGGACCCGGCCACCGCCTCGGCCAGCG
>JBJTIJ010000414.1:0-9068 GCA_046094945.1 Planctomycetia bacterium
CATCCACGTCACGGCCCACGCCAGCGCCGTCACGCCCAGCGGCCCCAGCACCAGGGCCGCGCGCCGCCAGCCCCGCGGCGGGAGGCTAGCAGTCGGGCAGGCCCCTGCCGAGAAGGAAGGGTCGCTGCCGGGGCGGGTACCCGCGCCCTCCGCGATGAGCGCGACCACCCCGCCCCGGCCGGCCGCCCTCTACGAGCCCCCGCCGCGGGGCTGGCGGCGCGCGGCCCTGGTGCTGGGGCCGCTAGGCGTGACGGCGCTGGCGTGGGCCGTGACGTGGATGCTGGGCGGCTCGCGGCTGGCCAACGAGAGCCTGGTGGCGGCGGGCCTGTTCCTCACCATCGTGGGCGCCACCGTGATCCTGGGCCCCTCGGTGGTGGGGCAGGACTACGGCTTCGGGCACCTCACCACGTGGCAGCTGGTGGGCGTGACCGCGTTCATGACCGTGGTGACGGCCTTCTTCTGGACCTACAACCTCGACCTGCTCGAGCGCATCCCGCGCCTGGGGCCGATCCTGCGCCGCTCGCGCATGCGCATGGCCGGCGGGCTGGCCGAGCACCCGTGGATCCGGCGCCTGGCCGTGTTCGGCGTGGGCTTCTTCGTGCTGCTGCCGCTGCCGGGCAGCGGCACGCTGGGCGGCTCGCTGGTGGCGCGCATCGTGGGCCTCAAGCGCAAGGTGGGCTTCCTGGCCGTGTCGGCCGGCGGCCTGGCGGTCACGGTGGTCTACGGCCAGTTCGGCGATGCCGTGGCCTCGCTGGCCGAGTCCTACGAGCTGGGCGTGCCCGCCAAGGTGGCGCTGGCGCTGGGCTTCGTGGCCTCGCTGTGGATCGTGGGCAAGCTGGTGATCCGGCTGGGGCGCGAGACGAGGCGACCGGAGCCTGCCGCCGTCGCGGCGGCCGCGGCGCAGGCCGCTGCGCCGCGCGGGCCTGCGGCCCCGCCGCCGGCGGGCGGCTAGGGGGACGAGGCCGCCCGCGGCAGCGCCGCAGGACGCGCCCGCCCCAGCGCCGCGTGCCTAGGCCTCGGGCGCGGCCAGCGCGGCCTTGCGCTCGGCGATCCAGGCGTCCACCTCGGCGCGCAGCTCGCGCACGAGGTCGGCCTCGGGCACCTTCTTGATCATGGTCGAGCCGCGGTAGATGAAGCCGAAGCCGCGGCCGGCCGAGATCGAGACGTCGGCGTCGGCGGCCTCGCCGGGCCCGTTGACGATGCAGCCCATCACGGCCACGCGGCAGGGGAAGGTGAGGTCCTTGGTGGCCTCTTCCACGGCCTTGTTGAGGCCGATCAGGTCCACCTCGGCCCGCCCGCACGAGGGGCAGGCGTAGACGTCGAAGGTGGGCTGGCGCAGGCCCAGGTGCTCGAGCAGCAGGTGGCCCACCTTCACCTCGTCGCGGTTGTCGCCCGTGATCGAGACGCGGATGGTGTCGCCGATGCCCTCGCACAGCAGCAGGGCGAAGGCCGCCGAGGACTTCACCGTGGCCGGCAGCAGGCTGCCGGCGTGCGTCACGCCCAGGTGGATGGGGTAGTCGCACAGCGCCGCCAGGCGGCGGTTGGCCTCCACCGTGAGGTCCACGCGGTGCGCCTTGATGGAGATCACGGTGTCGTGGAACTTGAGCGACTCGAGGATCTCGACGTGGTGCAGGGCCTCGCGCACGCTGAGCTCGATCAGGTCCTCGTCGCGCTCGATCACCGACAGGCCCTTGCGCTCGCGGATCGAGCCCGAGTTGACGCCGATGCGGATCGCCACGCCCTTGTCGCGGGCCGCGCGCACCACCTTCTCGACCTCGTCGCGCCGGCCGATGTTGCCGGGGTTGATGCGCACCTTGTCGACGCCCTGCGCAATGGCCTCCAGCGCCAGCGGCGCGCTGAAGTGGATGTCGGCCACCAGCGGGATCTTGATCTGGCGCTTGATGGCGCCCAGCGCCTGCGCCTGCTTCATGCTGGGCACGCTCACGCGCACCAGCTCGCAGCCCGTGGCCTCCAGGCCGATGATCTCGTCGAAGGTGGCCTGCACGTCGGCCGTGTCGCCCTTCGTCATGGTCTGCACCCGGATGGGGTGCTCGCTGCCCAGGGCGAGGTTGCCCACGCGCACGCTGCGCGTCCGGCGGCGCGGGCGCAGGATGCCGCGCGGCGCGCCGGCCGGCGTGCCCGCCGGCGTGCCGGAGGGCGTGGCGGGCGTGGAGGCGGGCGCGCTCACGCGCCGGCCCCGGCCGCCGCCTGGCGCTCCACGCGCCGGTAGAGCGTGTCGCGCTCCACCGGGATGCGGCCCGCCTCGCGGATCAGGCGCTGGAGCTCGGCCACGGGCAGCTCCTCGGGGCTGGTGGCGCCGGCCATGTGCACGATGCGCTCCTCGACCACCGTGCCGTCGAGGTCGTCGGCGCCGAAGGCCAGTGCCACCTGCGCCGTCTTGGGGCCCAGCATGATCCAGTAGGCCTTCACGTGCGGGATGTTGTCCAGCAGCAGGCGGCTGACGGCCGTCACGCGCAGGTCGAGCATGCCGGTGGGCCCGGGCAGGTGCGACAGCGCCGTGTTCTCCGGGTGGAAGGCCAGCGGGATGAAGGCCTGCAGGCCGCCGGTCTCGTCTTGCAGCGCGCGCAGGCGCAGCAGGTGGTCGACGCGGTGCTCGGGGCCCTCGATGTGGCCGTAGAGCATGGTGCAGTTGCTCTTCAGGCCCATGGCGTGGGCCGTGCGGTGGATCTCGATCCACTCGTCGGCGTCGCACTTGTTGTCGCAGATCTCGCGCCGCACGTCGGGGTGGAAGATCTCGGCCCCGCCGCCGGGCATGCTCTGCATGCCCGCGGCCACCAGGCGCTCGAGCACCTCGCGGTGCGACAGGCGCTCCATCTTGGCGAAGTAGGCGATCTCGACGGCCGTCATGCACTTGAGGTGCAGCTGCGGCTGGCGCGCCTTGAGCCCGCGGAAGCACTCCTCGTACCAGGCCAGGTCGAAGAGCGGGTGCAGGCCGGCCACGATGTGCAGCTCGGTGGCGCCCTGCGCCACGCACGAGGCCGCGCGCTCGTAGACCTCCTCGTGGCCCATCTCGTAGGCCAGCGGGTCGGCCGCCTTGCGCCCGAAGGCGCAGAACGAGCACTCCTGCATGCACACGTTGGTGGGGTTGATGTGCCGGTTGATGTTGTAGAAGACCACGTCGCCGTGCCGGCGCCGGCGCACCAGGTCGGCCATGCGGCCCACGGCCAGCAGGTCGGGGTGGGCGAAGAGGCGCAGGCCGTCCTCGGCCGAGAGCCGCTCGCCGCGGGCCACGCGCCCGGCGATGTCCTCAAGGCCGCGCGGGGCGCGCAGCAGGGCCAGCGCGGCCTCGGGGGCGATGGCCAGCGGGGTGGGGTCGGGGGCGCGGGCAGGGCTCATCGGGCGGCCTCCCCGTCGTCGGCGGGCAGGTAGCCGGTGGTGCGCCGGCGCGGCTCGTAGCCGGCGTCGCGCACGAGGTGCTCCATCTGCTCCCAGGGCAGGCAGAAGGTGGTGCCGGCGGCGGAGACCACGTTCTCCTCCAGCATCGTGCCGCCGAAGTCGTCCACGCCGAAGGCCAGCGAGAGCTGGCCGATCTTGGGGCCCTGGGTGACCCACGAGGCCTGCACGTGCGGCACGTTGTCGACCATGAGGCGCGCCACGGCCACCGTGCGCAGGTAGTCGGTGGCGCCCGTCGAGGCCGGCACCGTGCGTCCCAGCGGCGTGCCCTCGCGCTGGAAGTTCCAGCAGGCGAAGGCCAGGAAGCCGCCCGTGCGGTCCTGCACCTCGCGCAGGCGCACGAGGTGCTCGATGCGCTCGGCCAGCGTCTCGACGTGCCCGAACATCATGGTGGCCGAGGTCTTCAGGCCCAGCCGGTGGGCGTCTTCCATCACGCCCAGCCACTCGTCGGTGGTGGCCTTGAGGTTGGCGATCTTGCGCCGCACGCGGTCCACGAGGATCTCGGCACCGCCGCCCGGCAGCGAGCCCAGGCCCGCGGCGATGAAGCGGCGCAGGATCTCCTTGCGGTCCATGCCCCAGATGGCGCTGAAGTGCGTGATCTCGGGCGGCGAGAAGCCGTGGATGTTGATGCGCGGGAAGCGCGCCCGGAAGTGGCGCAGCATCTCCTCGTACCACTCGATGGGCAGGTCGGGGTGGTGGCCGCCCTGCAGCAGCACCTGGCGGCCGCCCAGCGCGTCCAGCTCGGCCAGCCGCGCGTCCATCTGCTCGAGCGTCTGCACGTAGGACTCGGCGTGGCCGGGCTTCCTCTGGAAGGCGCAGAACGCGCAGTAGGTGACGCACACGTTGGTGTAGTTGACGTTGCGGTCGACGATGTAGGTGACGACGCGGCCCGGGTTGTGCCGCTGGCGGGCGGCGTCGGCCAGGCTGCCCAGCGTGAGCAGGTCGGCGCGCTCCAGCAGGGCCAGGCCCTCGGCGGGCGTGAGCCGCTCACCGGCCTGCGCGCGCGCGACGGCGTGCTCGAGCTCGGCGTCGGTGGCGGCCGTGGTCAGGGCGGTCATCCTGGGGCTCCCGGGGGGCCAGCGGCGAGTGTAGGGGTCAGGGGGGCGAGGACGAGTGGAACCGGGCCCCTGCCCCGCGCCAGCGTGCGCGGGGGCGCGCGTGCGGGGGCGGTGGGCCCCGTGCCGGGCCGCGCCTGGGGCCGCCTCCGGGGCCGCGCGCGCGGGCCGTACCATGCGCGCATGTCGCTGGACATCACCACCGTCGTCGTCAGCCCCTTCGAGCAGAACTGCCGCATCGTCAAGGACTTCGCCAGCGGCGAGGGGGTGGTGATCGACCCCGGCGACGAGGCCCCGCGCATCCTGGAGGCCGTGCGGCGCACGGGCGCGCGCATCACCCACATCCTGGCCACGCACGCGCACCTCGACCACGTGGGCGCTGCCTGCGAGGTGCGCGAGGCGCTGGGCGCGCCCTTCTGCCTGCACCGCGGCGACTTCCCCCTGCTGGCCGAGCTGCCGCGCCACGGCGCCATGTTCGGCATGCAGGGGCTGCGCGTGCCGCCCGTGGACCTGGACCTCGAAGGCGTGGAGTCGATCCCGCTGGGTGCCGGGCGCATCCGCGTGCTGCACACCCCCGGCCACACCCCGGGCGGCGTCACCTTCCTGCTGGACGACGAGGGCTTCTTCGGCGACAGCCTGTTCCGCATGTCGGTGGGCCGCACCGACCTGGGCGGCGACGCGCGCACCTACGCGCGCACCCTCTCGCAGGTGATCCTGGGCCTGCCCGACAGCACGGTGGTGCGCTCGGGCCACGGGCCCGACAGCACCATCGGGCAGGAGCGGCGCCAGAACCCCTTCCTCAACGGCACGTACCGGCTGGACTGAGCGCCGCCACCGCCCGGCGCGCTCAGTAGCTGCCCACCGAGGGGTCCACCTCGCGCGCCCAGCGGTCGATGCCGCCGCTGACGTTGGCCACGCGCGGCCAGCCGTGGGCCAGCAGTGCCTGCGCCACGTGCCAGGAGCGCGTGCCGTGGTGGCAGAGCACCAGCACGTGGCGCTCGCGCGGCACCTCGGCGAGGCGCAGCGGCAGCTCGTGCATGGGGATGGCCAGCGCGCCGGGCACGCGCGCCAGCGCCAGCTCGTCGGGCTCGCGCACGTCCAGCAGCAGCGTGTCGGCCGGCTGGCCCGCCAGCAGGCGCTGCGCCTCCGCGGGCGTCACGGCCGGCACCGTGATGGGGGGGCCGCCCATGGGCTAGCGGGCCGCGGCCACGCCGGCGAGGTCCTCGCGCAGCAGGCGCGCCAGCACGCCCGCCAGCGTCGCGATGCCCTCGGGCTCGACCTTCTCGAGCGTGTCGCTGGCGGAGTTCATCACCGCATAGTCGCTGGCCCACACGGTCACGGCCGGCACGCCCAGCTCGTGGAAGGGCCAGTGGTCGGCGCCGTGCGCGTAGGCGCGCGCGTCGATGTCGCCGCCGAGGGCCACGCCGGCGCCCTCGAGGGCGCTGCGCAGCCGCGCGGCCAGCGCGGGGTGCGTGCCCAGCCCGACGAGGAAGGTGGGCTTGCTCTTCGCGCGGCCCACGGTGTCCACGTTGAGCACGGCGCGCACGTCGTAGCGTGCGGCCAGCTCGTCGGCCGCCAGCCGGGCGCCGCGCAGGCCCCACTCCTCGGCATCGCTCAGCAGCACCACCAGCCCCGGAGCGCTGTCGCTGCCGCGCACCGCCTCGGCAGGCAGCTGGGCCAGCACCTCCAGCACGCAGGCCACGCCGCTGGCGTTGTCGTCGGCGCCCGGCCAGAAGGCCTCGCCCTGCTGGCCGAAGCTGTCCAGGTGCGCGCACAGCACCACGACGGGCGGCTTGGGGCGCGGGTCCATCATCTCGCGGCGCGGCGCCAGCGGGCCCGCCAGCCCCAGCACGTTCTCGGCACGCACGGGCGCGTTCCAGCGCACCTCCAGCGCCAGGCGCGCGTCGGCATCCCAGGCCGCCTTGAGGCGCTGGCCCGTGGCCTCGTCCACCGCCACCACCGTGCGCGGGATGGGCGCCAGCCCCGGGGCCAGGCGCGCGCGGCGGCCCAGCAGCCAGGTGGGCAGCACCGGCCGCGGGCGCGGCTTGCCGTCCCGGCCGGGCTTGGCCAGCTCGGCCTCGGCCGTGGGCGTGAGCGCCTGCTCGCTGTCCAGCCACGGTGCCAGGCCGGCCTCGGCGCGCGGCGTGAGCACGTAGACGACCAGCTGCATGAGGCGCTTGTTGGCATCCTGCGCCAGCGCCAGGATGTCGGGGTCGTCCCACGGCACGATCTCGAAGGACTCGGGCGTGGCCAGCTGGCGCTCGGCGCCCGCCACCAGCGGGCGGAAGGCGTCGGCGAGCACCTCCTTGCGGCCGTCCTCGTGCACGATCGTGAGGTCGCGCCGGCTCTCCAGGCGCCAGCGGCCCAGCTGGAAGGGCAGGCTCCAGGCCTCCTGCCCGCTCCACGCCTTGAGGCGCTCCTTGAGCCAGGTGCGGGCCACCTCGTGGCCCTTGCTGCCGGGCCAGCGGCCCTCGAGCTCGGGCCCCGCCAGGCGCTCGAGGTCGGCCTTGATGCGCGCCACGGGCTCGGGGGGCGCGCCGGCGTCCAGCAGCACGCTGAAGCGGGCCTGCGTGCTGGGGACCTCCTGCGTGCGCGGGTCGCGCGCCACGGGCCGGCCGCCCTGGAACACCACCCACGGGTCCCAGCCGTAGAAGGGCAGGCGCCCGGCGCGGGCGGCCGCGGCGGGGCTCAGGGCCGTGAACACCGTGCGCGCCCGCCCGCCCTCCATGCGGCTCTCGAGCAGCGCGTGGGCCGGGTCGCCGTAGGTGGTCCCGCCGGCCTCCAGCGTGCGCTGGCCCTCGGGCGCGATGCGCAGCACCAGCGCGCCGCCCGGCCAGCCGGCGAGGTCGAGCTCGGGGCCCACCACGCGCCAGCCGCGGGCCTTGGCCACCTGCTGGGCCAGCGGCCCGAACTCCTTCTCGCCGCCCAGCACCTGGACCACGCCCTCGGCCGCGAGCAGGGTGCGCTCGAGGCAGGCGGGCAGGTCGGCCTCGGCGATGCGCCGCAGCGCGTGCCACTCGGGGTCCACCTGCACGGCCGTGGGCTTGGACGGCAGCGTCACGGTGAGCGTGGCCTCGCCGCTGCTGAGGTCCACCTCGTGCTCGCTGCGGTCGTCGGGCGCGCCCAGCAGGCGCACCGGCACGAAGAAGGGCCACGGCTCGCTGCCGGCCGGCACGCCCTGGCGCAGCCGCACGCTGGCCTCGACGCCGCCGGGCACCTCGCGCGTGGCCACCGACTCGATCAGGGCCTCGGGCGCGCCGGGGCGCTCGAGGTAGGGGCGCACGTGCGCGCTCACGCTGGTGCCCGCGGCCTCGTCGAAGGCGCGCAGCCAGTCGTCCCAGCCCACGATCGTGCCCACGCGCGCCTGCGTGAAGGCCTTGACGCAGGCCCAGAAGGCCGCGTCGCCCATCTGGCGCCGCGCGAGGTGGAAGAGCATGCTGGACTTGCCGTAGCCGATGTCGTTGTCGGTGTCCTCGACCTTCTGCAGGAAGGTGCGCACCGGCACGTCCTTGGCGCCCTTGACGCGCATCGACCACTTCTCGAGCGTGCCGCGCCGGTGGGCGCGCGCGGCCTCGGGGCCCTCGAGCTCCTTGGCCAGGTAGTTGGAGCAGTAGGGGGTGATGCCCTCGCACCAGTTGCCGGGGGCGTAGTCCACGAACAGGCCGTTGCCGTACCAGCCGTGCACGTACTCGTGGTCGAGGTAGCCGGGCGGGATGGCGCCGCCCATGGCCTGCGCGCGCGCGGTGGCCGAGCGGATCACCTCGTCGCCCAGCAGCGTGAACGAGGGCATGCCGTAGCCCGTGCTGAAGAAGTTGGCCACGATGTCGAACTTGGGGTGCGGGTAGGGGCCCAGGATGGGCTCGTAGCGCGCCACGATGGAGGCTGCCGCCGCCAGCCACAGGTCCTGGATGGCCGCGTCCTGCTCGTAGAAGAAGGTGGAGAGCGTCACGCCGCCCTGCACGCGGCTCTTGGTCACGTAGGGCCCGGCCACCAGCGTGAGGTCGTCGCTGGGCACGCTGGCGCGGGCCTCGAGCACGTTCCACGTGGTGAGCGCATCGGGGGCGTCCTCGCCCGGCGTGGGCGGCTCCACGCCGGCGCCGGCCAGCGGCTCGCCCGCGCCCAGCCGCGCGCTGCGCTCGGGCACGCCGCCCTGCGTCACCACGAGGTAGGGTGCGGGGATCCACGCCGTCACGTGGAACAGGGCCAGCGCGCTGCGCCCCACGGGGGCAGGCACCCAGCGCGAGGCGCCGGAGAGGTAGACGCCCTTGGGGTCGACCAGGCCGCGCGTGCGGTCGCCGGCCACCCAGGCCAGGTCGCCCGACGACTGCACGTCGTCCTTGACCACGCCGCCGTAGCGCAGCGTGAGCACCGAGCGGCCCGGAGGGGGGCGCCAGCCCTTGAGGCGCGCGCCCTCGCGCGCCAGCTCGACGGGCTTGCCGTCCACCAGCGCCGGGCCCTCCAGCACCAGCGCGGGGTCCAGCACCAGGTCGGTCTCGGCGCCGGGGCCGGCCAGCACCGTGATGCGGTCCTCGCAGCGGATGGCGTGGGCAGCCGGCACCAGCCGCACCGCGAGGTCGTGCTCGACGATGCGCAGGGCGC
>JBJTIJ010000415.1:0-1068 GCA_046094945.1 Planctomycetia bacterium
GTGCTTCAGCGAGGCCGGTCGCCCGCTGGCTCGCTGGAGCCAGCTCTGCACCAACCTGCATGACGTGGGCCTGGCCCTTGCGCAGGCGTTTGGTCACCTGCCCGCCATCCGTCGCAGCGTGGCGGCCGACCACCGCATTGCGCTGGAGCGCTTGGTGCATGCGGAGGTGCGCGTGACGGTCGTGCTCTTGGAGGACGAGGTGGACGGCCCGGACTTCGAGATGCCGTTCTAGGTGTCGCCCGTGCGCGACGCCGCCCGCCTGCGGGGCGGGGCATCCGGCTGCAACCTTGCGGCAGTCCTGTGCATCAACCATGGCTACGAGCGGGAAACGAGCCGGGAGAGACCACGTCATGCGCCACACGACCCTCAAGCTGGTCCCTGCGCAGCAGGCTGCCCTGCGGGCGGCCGGTGCGGGACTGGCCTCGACCACCCGCGGACGGTCCCGGGTGTTCGTGGACCGCAAGAAGCAGCAGTCCCGGCGGGCCTGTCGCCGGCGCGTGGGGCCTGATGCGTAGGGCGCGCGACGGCACGAGCACCCACCACGGCGGCACCGGCACGATCAACGGGCACCAGGAGGACCGGACGATGACGAATGCGAACGACAACCACGACGCAAGCTGGGGCAGTGACCCCTTGGAGGACGAGCACATGGACGATGGCATCGAAGGCGGCTTCGACGACGGCTTCGACGGGAGCATGGACGGGCCTGCGAGCCCGGCCGGCCCGGAGCAGGGCCGACCCGAGGCGGACAAGCCCTGCACCTGCGGGCAGGGCGAGCACTGCAGCTGCACGCCGGTGGCGCGCGGCGGCAGGGGCGGCCGCGTGGCCGGCCCGCGCTCGCGCCCGGAGAGCCGAGACATCCTGATCTTCGGCCCGATCACGCCCATGATGGCGCGTGAGGTGACGCAGCACCTGTTGCTGCTCGACCAAGAGGACAGCACGCAGCCCATCCGCGTGCTGGTCAACAGCCCCGGCGGCACCTCCGAGGGGGGCGGGGGGCGCGGGGGCGGGATCCGCGTCCGCAACGCGCCGGGGGTGACCGTGTGGGTGGGGCCGGCGGCCCCCGCC
>JBJTIJ010000416.1:0-7141 GCA_046094945.1 Planctomycetia bacterium
CCGCCGCCGCCCGCGCCGCCGCCGCCGGCGGTGGAGCCGCCCCCGCCCGCGCCGGGCGAGGGCCTGACGGCCGAGCGCGAGCCCGAGGAGGCGCTGCCCATCGCGCTGCTGCTGGTGCTGGACCGCAGTGCCAGCATGCAGGGCATGCCGTGGGCGATGGCGGCCGAGGCCGCCGGGCGCGCCGCCGGCGTGCTCTCGCCCTACGACCGCGTGGGCGTGATCACCTTCGCGCAGGACGCCAGCGTGGACCTGCCCATGGGCCCGGTGGCCACGGCCGGCGCCGTCACGCTGCACCTGCCGGCCGATGCCACGGGCACGGCCACCAACCTGGTGCTGGCGCTGCGGGCCGCCGCCGAGGTCGTGCGCCGCGAGACGGTGCCCATCCGCCACGTGCTGCTGCTCACCGACGGCATGCACAACCCCACGGGCATGCGCAACGAGCAGGCGCTGTGGAGCGACGTGGTGCGCCCACTCGCGGCGGCCGGCGCCACGCTCACCGTGGTGGGGCTGGGCGAGGGCCACGACGCGCGCACGCTCAGCGAGCTGGCGCGCTGGGCGCGCGGCCAGTACCGGCGCGCCGACCACCCGCGCCAGGTGCCCACCGTGTTCGTGGTGGACACGCAGGGCGTGGCAGAGCGCCGCAGCCAGCAGGCCCGCGCGCGCCTGCCCGACCCCGCCCGGCCGCCGGCCGAGCGCCCGACGCCGCCGCAGCCGGCGCCGCCCGGGCCCCAGCCGCCCGTGCCGCCGCAGCCCGTGCCGCCCGCGCCGGCCCCGCACTCTTCCGCAACGCCGCCCAGCCCCGCGCCGGCCGCGAGCGGCCCGCAGCGCGCCCCGCTGCGGCGGGGGGCGCCGCACCCGGCCACCACGGGCCTCGACGAGGCCAGCCTGCCCGAGGTGGAGGCACCGCAGCGCGCCGGCCTGCGCCTGCCCGGGCAGGTGCTGCTGGAGCGCGAGGAGCCGGGCGCCAGTCCTGGCCAGGGCGCCGGGCCGGGCCCCGGCGCGCGCGCTCCCGTGCTGGCTGCGCGCCGGGCCGGGGTGGGCCGCGTGCTGGTGCTGGCGGCCCGGCCGCAGGACGGCGGGCTGCGCGCCTGGCCCCAGCTGGGCCAGCTGCTGGGCCAGTCACTGCGCTCGCTGCTGGCCCCGCTGGGCACCTTCGCCGAGGCCCTGCCGCCGCGCGTGCTGCCCACGCCGCAGGGCGAGCGGCTCGACCTCTCGGGCCTCGCCCCCGGCGCCTACGCCGTGCAGGTGGGCGTGGAGGGCGAGGCGCTGGGCGCCCCCCAGCCCGCCGTGGTGCCGCTGCTGGAGGGCTCGCTGCCCCTGCCGCCGGCGCCGCAGGGCGCCCTCGTGCGGCTGGAGGTGCGCGACGCGGCCGGGACGCTGCGCGCGGCGCAGGCCTACGTGGCCGGCGGCGGCCGCCCCGCCCCCAGCGCGGAGGCCACGCGCGCGGCCCTTGCCGAGGCGCTGGCGGGCCTGCCTGCGCCGCAGCCGCCGGCGCCGCGCCCGCAGCCCCTGCCCTGGCTTCCGTGGCTGGCGCTGCTGGCCGCGCTGTGGCTGCCGCTGGACGCCTGGCTGCACCGCTAGCCGCCCGCGCCCGCCGCGGCTTTGCGCTCAACGGCGGCGCGCGCCCCGCCGACCTGACAGTTCGGGGACTGCACCCCCGTCCGTACACTCACCGGCCTCGCGCGGCCCCCCGGAGGCGCGCGAGGCGAGCGGGGCGCTTCCTCCCGGGGCAAGGCAGGCACGACGCATGGGCCGCAAGTCTTCCGACATGCTCGAGGCCCTGCGGGCCCCCAGCCCTGCGCCGCGCCCGGCGCCCGCGCCGCGCGCGCGCGCCAGCGAGGGGGCCGGCGGCGCCAGCCTGCTGCTCTCCCGGCGCCAGATGTCGCTGGCCGGTGCGCTGGTGGTGGTGCTGCTGGCGTTCAGCTTCGTGCTGGGCCTTAGCGTGGGCCGGCGCGGCGAGCGCGGCACGGCGGGCGGCACGCCCAGCCTCTCGCGCGAGGCGCCGCGCGACCTCTCGGGCCCGCGCCTCGTCTACATCGAGGGCCGCGTGCCCTACATGGACCCCGCGCGGCAGGCGGTCAACGACCCGGGCCGGCTGCGCGATGCGCTGGTGCGCCAGAAGGGCCTGCCCGACGACCGGGTGTGGGTGATGGACGACCTGGCCGCCGCCATGCTGCGCGTGGTGGTGGGCCCCTTCCCCAGCGAGGCCCAGGCGGCTGAGTTCCTGCGCCGCACGGGCCTGTTCACCTTCCGGCTGGGCGGCGTGCTGCCCTGGAAGGCGCCCGACTACCTGTGGATGCACGAGGGCGAGCTGCCCACGCAGCGCTTGCCCCTGCGCTAGCGCAGCGCCTGCCCCTGCGCTAGCGCAGCGCCTGCCCCTGCGCCAGCGCAGCGCCTGCCCCTGCGCCAGCGCAGCGCCTGCACCAGCGCAGTGCGTGCCCCTGCGCCCGCCGGCCGACCGTGCTCCGGCCCGGGTGGCCCCGGCTTTCGCTCCCCCCCCGGGGGGGCCGGTGGCACCCTTTCGGGTTCCTGCCCCGGCCCACGCCGGCCGGGGCCCGACCCCCTCCCGGACCTCCCGCCATGACGATGCACAAGAGCCTCAAGACCCGCGGCACGACGGCCGGCACGCGCAGCGTGCTCACGCGCTGGGAGCGCCTCGAGAAGCTGTCGGCGGCGGGCCGCTGGCACGAGGGCGACAAGGTGACGGGCCTGCCGAAGGTGCGCACGAAGTTCAAGGTGCGCCGCAAGGCCGCCCCGGCCGCCGCGGCCGCGGGCACGCCCGCCGCGGGCGCGGCGGCTGCCGCCCCCGCCGCCGGCGCCAAGGCTGCTGCCGCCGCCCCGGCCAAGGCCGCGGCCGCGCCGGCGGCTGCCGCCAAGCCGGCGAAGAAGTAGCGCCGGCTCAGCCGGGCGCGCCGGTCACCGGCACGGGCTTGCGCACGCGACGCACCCGGGGTGCGTCGTCGAAGGTGGGCAGCGTGCGGGCCGCGCGCTCGTACCAGGCCAGCGCCTGCGCGCGGCCGGCGAGCCGCTCGCCCGACAGCCGCGCCAGCGCGTCCACCAGCTGGGTCTCCAGCCACGTGTCGGTCCACGTGGCGTCCAGCACGCGGATGTCCAGCACCACGCCCTCCTCCAGCACGCCCACCTGCGGGTTGGCGATCGAGGAGGCCTGCGCCAGCTCCACGTCGTAGTCGCGCACGTAGCTCACCTGGCGCGTGAACGACACGAAGCTGCGCGCGCTGCTGCCGTGGCTCACGAGGCGCTTGACCAGCGCGTGCACGGCGCGCAGGTCGCCCAGCCGCGCCAGCGCGGCGGCGGCGTTGGCCACCAGCCGCGGGCTGGTGCTGCCCAGCGCGCGCACGAAGGGCACGGCCGCATCGTCGTGGCCCAGGCTGGCCAGCGCATCCACCGCGGCCTCGCGCACGCCGCGGTCGAGGTCGCGCGCGCCGTGGAACACCAGCGCGCGAAGCCCGGCCTCGTCGCCCAGCCGGCCCAGCTCGCGGCAGGCCGCCGCACGCAGGGCGGGCTCGCGCCGGCCCAGCAGCCGCAGCGCCGCCGCCACGCGCAGCTCGCTGCCCACGCCGGAGAGGGCGCGCAGCGCCGCGGCGCGCCGCGCGGGCTCGCCCACGAGGCCCGCCTCCAGCAGCGCCGCCACGCGCAGCACGTCCGACCCGGCGGGCAGGGCCGGCGCCGGCACGGCGGCCGCGCGCTGCGCCAGCTCGAGCTCCTCGGGCAGCCACCAGCGGCCCGCGTCGGGCACCAGCCCGCGCGCGCGGCGCGCCTCGTCGGCGCCCACCCAGCGGCCCTCGAGCAGTTCCTCGCCACGGGCGCGGCGCGCCGCGGCGTGGCCGGGCTCGCGCGCCACCACGCAGGCCAGCGCCTCGCGCTCCTCGGCCACGAGGCCCTGCGCCGCCGCCTCCAGCGCCAGCCGGTACCACGCAGCGGCGTCGCCGCCGGCCGCCTCCAGCGCCACGGCTGCGCGCCGCCAGCGCGTGCGCGGCCCCGCGCCGGGCTCGTGGGCCACGACGCGCGCCGCCGGCACGCGCAGCACGCCCTCGGGCGTGGTCACGCGCAGGTCGCCGCTGTCCTCGCGCTCGACCTCGCCCTCCAGCAGCAGGCCGTCGTCGGTGCGCACCACGTCGGCCACCGCCCCGCGCGCAGGCACCGGCAGGGCCAGCGCGGCCAGCCACAGCAGGGGCCAGGCGCGCAGGGGCGCGCACAGGTGCACGCGCAGGCGCGGGCACGGGAAGGCGGTCACGGGCTCAGGGACGGGCGGCATGGCGCGTCCCTTCCCAACGCCGCCTCAGGCCCTGGCGCAGCGCCCACAGGCCCGCCAGCAGCAGCAGCGGGCCCAGCACGATGGTGAGGCACAGCAGCGCCAGGCTGGCCTCGTCGGCCATGCGGCTGTAGTGGATCTTGTCGTAGAGGCGCAGCGGGAACAGGCCCGTCTCCAGCAGCACCACCGCGTCCAGCTCGCGCAGCGCCAGCACGAAGGCCACCAGCGTGCTGGCCAGCAGGCCCGGGCCGGCGGCGGGCAGCGTGACGTGCAGCGTGCGCGCCCACGGGCCGGCGCCCAGCGTGGCGGCGGCCTCCTCCTGGCCCGGGCGCGCCTCGCGCAGCGCCAGCCCCACGCCCAGCAGCGCCACCGGCAGGCAGCGCACCGCCAGCGCCAGCGCCGGGCGCAGCACGCCCTGCTCGGCCCAGCCCACGCCCGACCACGTCAACAGCGTGCCCACCCCCACCACGAGGCCGGGCGTGGCCAGCGCCAGCGTGCCCACGCCGAGCGCCAGCGCGCGCGCCACGCGGCCGCCCTGCTGTGCCCCGCGCGCCAGGCCCCAGGCGGCCAGCATGGCCAGCAGCGTGGCCAGCACGCCGGTCTTGAGCCAGCGCTCGAGGTCGCGTCCCACGCCGGGCGTGCGCTCCAGCGCGCCGGCCACGTCCAGCCCGTGCTGCGCGTGCGCGCCTTGCGCGGGCACGGGCGTGGCGGCCGCCGGGCCGCCGGCCGCGCTGCCCTGCGCCACCGTCTCGCCGCCCGCGCCGGCCCACGAGGCCAGCCCGGCCAGCGGCACGGCCACGCCCAGCAGCAGCGGCAGGGCCAGCGCCAGCAGCCACGGGCAGAGGCTGCGCAGCGCGAGGCGCCGCGGGGCGAGGCAGCGCCCGCTGGCGGGGTCGGCCAGCGGCGGCGCGCGCCGCAGCGCCCACGCCGCCAGCGCCAGCCCCAGCACGCACAGCAGCAGCAGCGGCGCGCCGGTGGCCACGGCGCGGCCGGTGTTCTGCTCCTGGCTCCACTGCAGCTGCACCTCCTTGCTGAACACGGCCACGGGCGTGCCGCCGCCGGGCAGCAGGAAGCTCATCAGGTCGATCACGGCGAAGTCGGCCAGCGCCAGCACCAGCACCAGCGCGGCCGCGGCGCCCGCCGCCGGCAGCAGGCGCGGCAGCACGGCCGTGCGCCAGGCCGCGCGCGGGCCGCCCAGCAGCAGCGCCGACTCCACCGGGCCGGCCGGCAGCCGCGCCCAGGCCCGCCCCACCAGCAGCGTGACGACGGGCGCGAGGAAGGCGCCCAGCAGCAGCGTGGCCGTGGCCACCTGCAGCGCACTGCCCGAGAGGCCCAGCCAGCCCTCCAGCGTGCGCGCCACCGGGCGCGCCGCGCCCATGCCCAGCACGAAGGTGGGCAGCACCAGCGGCGCCAGCGCCAGCGCCCACAGCAGGCCGCGGCCCGGCACCTGCCAGCGCGCCAGCGCCCACGCCTGCGGCAGGCCCAGCAGCAGCGCCACCAGCGTGGCGCCCAGCGCCAGCCGCAGGCTGTCGCCCAGCATCGAGCGCGTGCGCGCGTCGCCCAGCACGTGCTCGTGGTGCGCCAGCGAGGTCACCGTGCGGCGCGCGGCCACGTCCTCCAGCCGCAGGCGCACCGGCACGCGCTCGGCCCCCGGCGCCGACTGCACGGCGAAGACCAGCACGCCGCGCTCCTCGCGCACCTCGCCCACCGCGCGCAGCCAGCTGCCGTCCTTGCGCTGCACCTCCTCGACGCGCAGCGAGGCCCACAGCATGCGCCCCACCGGCACCAGCAGCGCCACGCTGCACAGCAGCAGGGCCGCCAGCAGGCCCGGCCGCACGCGCCAGCGCCCGGGCACGGCCGCGCGCACGCCCACGCTCAGGCCCGCGCGCCGGCGGCCCGGCGTGCCTCGTCGTCGGCCGCGGCCTCGAACAGGTCGCGCACGCGGCGCGTCACGGGCCCGGGGCGCCCCGTGCCCACGGGCTGCCCCGCCAGGCGCGTCACCGGCATCACGCCGCGCACGCTGGAGGAGACGAACAGCTCCTCCACGGCGCCCAGCTCGCCGGGCAGCACGCGCGCCTCGCCCGCAGGCAGGCCCGCGCCCGCGCACAGCGCCAGGATGCGCCGGCGCGTGGTGCCCTCCAGGATGCCGGCCGAGAGCGGCGGCGTGCGCACCGCGCCGCCCACCACCAGCCACACGTTGCTGGTGGTGGCCTCGGCCACCTCGCCGGCCTCGTTGAGGAACAGCGCGTCGTCGGCGCCCGCCTGCACGGCCTCGTGCAGGGCCAGCACGTTGTTGAGGTAGTTGCCCGTCTTGGCGCGCGGGTCGAGCGCGCGCGGCGAGGTGCGGCGCCGCTCGCCCACGTGCAGGTGCAGGCCGCGCTCGAAGGCCTCGGCCGTGGGCCGGGCCGCCGGGGCCACCAGCACCACCAGCGTGCGCCGCGGCGCCGTGCGCAGGTCCAGCTGCGGCGGGCCCACGCCGCGCGTCACCACCACGCGCACCAGCGCGTCCTCGTGCGCGCCCACCCCGGCGGCCTCTGCCGTGGCGCGCACGGCCTGCTCGAGGCCGGCGCGCGTGTGCTGCAGGTCCATGTAGAGGCGCGCGGCCGAGGCCTCCAGCCGCTCCCAGTGGTCGTCGGCCTGCACCAGCACGCCGTGGTGCCACCACAGCACCTCGTAGGCCGAGTCGCCGAACAGGAAGCCATGGTCCAGCACGCGCACCGTGGCCTCCTCGGGCGTCTGGATGCGGCCGTCCACGGAGATGCGCGTCTGCACGGGCGCATCCTACGGGCTGGCGCGCACGGGCCGCGCGCCCGGAAGAGGGCGCGGCGGGGCGCGTTGGCTCCCCTCGGGGCCGCGCCCTCTTCCGGG
>JBJTIJ010000417.1:0-2260 GCA_046094945.1 Planctomycetia bacterium
GCACAGGGGCGGCAGCCGGCGGCAGCGGCCAGCAGCGCACGCCTGCCGTCGGGGGCGCCCGTGACAGGACCCTGACAGCCCGGGCAGCACCCGGGCGCGAGGGCGGCGCTGGGCGACCTGAAGCCTCGCGGCCGGGGCCCGTGGGGCGGCTACCCTCGCCCCGGACCTGAGCCGAACCTCCCCCGGGCCCGTGTGTACCGCTCCTTCCTCGCCACCCGCTACCTGCTGACCCGGCCGGTCAACCTGATCTCGATCGGCGGCGTGATGCTGGGCGCGGCGGTGCTGATCACCGTCACCGCCGTGATGGACGGCTTCCAGGAGCGGGTGCGGGCCGTGGTGCGCGGCAACCTCTCGCACCTGTCGGTGATGCCGGCCACGCGCGAGGTGCCCGAGGCCGGGGTGCTGGCCGCCGAGCTCCAGCAGGCCGACCCACGCATCGTGGGCATCGCGGCCACGGCCAGCGCACCGATGGTCTACGTGTTCCACGACCGCCGCCGCGGCGCCCTGAGCGTGATGGACAGGAGCCTGTTCATCATGACCGGCGTGGGGCTGGACTGGGCCGAGGAGCAGCGCATCCAGCGCGAGCGCGAGCAGCGCAGCGGGCCGCGCGCCGCCGAGGGGGGCTTCCGCGTGCTGGCCAGCGTGGACCCGCGCGACCCCTTCGCCAGCCCGCGCGCGGAGCGCGTGGAGCGCGTGCCGGTGCTGGCCAGCGCCGCGTTCCTGCGCACCTTCCGCGGGCTGGATGCCCGCGACCCGGCCCAGCTCGAGGCCGTGCTGGAGACCGACCTGCAGCTCACCACCATCGTCGAGGATCGCGACGCGGGCGGCGAGGCCAGCATCCGGCGGGAGGACCGCAACTTCGTCATCTCGGGCGTCTACGACGGCGGGGACCAGGCCGAGGACCGCGCCCGGTTGCTGTTCCGGCGCAGCGACCTTGCCGGCGTGGCCGGCCTGCGCACGCCGTGGCACGAGCTGCGCGTGTGGGTGGACGACTACGAGCAGGCCCCCGAGGTGAAGGCGGTGCTGGCGGCCCGCTTCCCCAGCCTGAGCATCGAGACCTGGGAGGACCAGCGCGCCGACTTCCTGCGCGCGGTGAAGACCGAGAAGGTGCTGCTGGTGATCGTGCTCTCCTTCATCGTGCTGCTGGGCGGCTTCATCATCCTGGCCACGCTGACGCTGATCGTGGTGGAGAAGACGCGCGACATCGGCGTGCTGGCGGCGCTGGGCGCCACGCGCGGCGGCATCCTGTCCATCTTCCTGCGCAACGGCTTGTTCGTGGGGCTGGCGGGGGCCGTGCTGGGCCTGGGGCTGGGCGCGTTGCTGGTGGCCAACCTCGACAACATCAAGCGCTTCTTCGAGGCGCAGGGCATCTACCTGTTCCCGGCCGACATCTACCTGTTCACCGAGATCCCCACCGTGTGGTCGTGGCCCACGGTGGCCGTGATCCTGGCCGGCAGCGTGCTGGTGGCCTTCCTCGCCGGCCTGCTGCCGGCACTGCGCGCCGCGCGCCTGGACCCCATCGTGGCGCTGAGGCACGAATGAGCGAGCCCACGCCGCTGCCCGCACCCGCTCCCGCACCTGCGCAGGCGGCCGGGGCCGCGCCCCAGCGGCCGGTGGTGCTGGCGGCCCACGGCATCCACAAGTCCTACCGCATCGGCGGTGCGCGCCTGGAGGTGCTGCGCGGCGTGGACCTCGAGGTGCGCGAGGGCGAGGTGCTGGCCATCCTCGGCAAGAGCGGCTGCGGCAAGAGCACGCTGCTGCACGTGCTGGGCTGGCTGGACCGCGCCGACGCCGGCCAGGTGCACTACGAGGGGCAGGACCGCAACGCGCTCAACGCCGCCGAGCGTGCGCGCCTGCGCAACCGCGTGATGGGCTTCGTGTTCCAGTTCTACCACCTGATGCCCGAGCTCTCGGCGCTGGAGAACGTGCTGCTGCCGGCGATGATCCGGGACCGGGCCTCCGAGTTCCGCGCGCGGCGGCTGGAGACGGTCGAGCGCGCCCGTGCACTGCTGGCCCTGGTGGGCCTGGGCTCGCGCATGGGGCACCGTCCGGGGCAGCTCTCGGGCGGCGAGCGCCAGCGCGTGGCCATCGCGCGCGCGCTGCAGAACCAGCCGCGCTTCCTGCTGTGCGACGAGCCCACCGGCAACCTCGACGGCCGCACCGCCGAGGACGTGCGCGCCCTGCTCTGGGGCCTCAACCGCAGCCAGGGCCAGACGATGGTCATCGTCACGCACGACGAGCGCCTGGCCGCCGAGGCGCA
>JBJTIJ010000418.1:0-2302 GCA_046094945.1 Planctomycetia bacterium
CCAGCCGGTCCAGCCGCAGCAGCCAGAACAGCACGTAGGCGCCCGCCACCAGCAGCGCCAGCGCCGCGGCCGCCTCGCTGGCCGCGGCCGTGCCCAGCACGGCCAGCGCCCCCACCGCGTGCGCCGTCATGAGCGAGTCGATGGCCACCGGCCCCACCGAGAGGCTGCGGCTGGGGCCCAGCAGGCCGTAGGCCAGCAGCGCGGCCACCGAGGCGTACAGGCCCGCCGCGGGCGGCACGCCGGCCAGCGCCGCGTAGGCCATGGCCTGCGGCACGAGCATGGCCGCCACGGCCGTGCCGGCCACGGCGTCGTGCAGCCACGCCTCGCGCGGGCCCGGGGCCGGCGCCGCGCCCGCTCGCGCGCGCGCGCCCACGCGGGCTAGCCCTCGTCGCCGGCGGCCTCGAGGCCGTACTTCTCGAGCTTCCTCTGCAGCGTGAAGCGCGAGATGCCCAGCAGGTCGCTGGCCCGCGTCTTGTGGCCCGCGGCCTGCTCGAGCGCCCGCGTGATCTCGCGCCGCTCGATGCCCTCGACGAGCTCGACGAGGTTGGCCACGGGCGCGTCGGAGGCGGGCGCCCCTCCCGCCGTGCGCACGCCGCGGCGCAGGCCGTCGGAGAGCACCTCGAGCCCGATCTCCTCGTCGCCCAGCGCGATCATGCGCTTGACCTCGTTCTCCAGCTCGCGGATGTTGCCGGGCCAGTCGTGCGCCACCAGCGCCTCCATCACGCCCGCGCCCAGCCGCTGCGGGCGCCGCCCGCGCGGGGCGTGCAGGCGCAGGAAGTGCTCCACCAGCGCGGGCACGTCCTCCTTGCGCTGGCGCAGCGGGGGCAGGCGGATGGTGAGCACCTTGAGGCGGTAGTAGAGGTCCTCGCGGAACTCGCCAGAGCGCACCAGCCGGTCGAGCTCCTTGTTGCTGGCGCTGACGATGCGCACGTCCACCTTGCGCACCGACTTGCCGCCCACCGGGCGCACCTCGCCCTCCTGCAGCGTGCGCAGCAGCTTCTTCTGCATGTCCGGGCTCATGTCCCCGACCTCGTCGAGGAACAGCGTGCCGTGGTCGGCCAGCTCGAAGAGGCCCTTCTTGTCGCGGTCGGCGCCCGTGAAGGCACCGCGCACGTGGCCGAACAGCTCGCTCTCCAGCAGCGTGTCGGTGAGGGCGGCGCAGTTCTCGCTCAGGAAGGGGCGCTTGGCGCGCGGGCCCTTGCCGTGGATGGCGCGCGCGATCAGCTCCTTGCCGGTGCCCGACTCGCCCGTGACCAGCACCGGCTCCTCGGTCTGCACGATCTTGTCCAGCAGGCGCAGCACGTCGCGCATCGCGGCGCTGCGCCCGATGATCTGCGGGTAGGCACCCTCGGGCTCGCCGGCGATGCGCAGCCGGTCGCGCGCGTCGCCCAGCTCGCGCTCCTGCACCTCCACGCGCAGCTCCAGCCGCCGGTTGAGGTCCTCCAGCTCGTGGGCGTGGCGCTCGACCTGCTCGTAGAGGCGCGCCCGGTCGATGGCCGTGGCGGCCAGGTCGGCCAGCGACACCAGCGTGGCCAGCTCAGCCTCGGCGAAGGCGCCCTTCTGCAGCCGGTTGTCCACGTACAGCGCGCCGATGGTGGTGCCACGCACGCGGAAGGGCAGCACCATCACGCTGCGCGCCCGGATGGCGTTGAGCGAGAGGTTGTCGGCGAAGCGCGCATCCTCCACGGCGTTGGCCGTCAGGATCGGCTCGCCCGTGGCCACCACCTTGCGCACCAGCGAGGTGGAGAAGGCCACCTCGGGCGACTGCACGTCCTGCTGCTCGAAGTTGCGGGCCACCTGCGCGCCGGCCTTGCCGTCGGGCCCCACCAGCACGAGGAAGCCGCGCTCGGCACCCGACACCTCCACCAGGTGGTCCACCACGATCTCGAGCAGGCGCTGCACGTGCAGCTCGCTGTTGAGCGCGCGCACCACGCGCTGCAGGCGCTGCAGCCGGTCCTGGCCCTCCAGGCCCAGCGCGCGCGCATCGATGGACTGCGTCTCGCGGCCCGGGTCGCTGTCGGGCGGCGGGGCCTGCCCGAACCACAGGCGCGCGCCGCCCACCCCCACGCAGTCGCCGGGCTTGAGGCCGGCGCGCTCCACGAGGTGGCCGTTGAGGTGCGTGCCGTTCTGGCTGCCGAGGTCCAGCAGCAGCCACTGCTCGCCGTGGCGCTCCACCCGGCAGTGGTGGCGCGAGGCCTTGAGGTCCATCAGCACCACGTCGTTGTCGGCCGCACGGCCCACCGTGAGCACGTCCTTGTCCAGGTCCAGGACGGTGCGGCGCTCGTTCTCGTCGAGGATGACG
>JBJTIJ010000419.1:0-12654 GCA_046094945.1 Planctomycetia bacterium
CCTCGCCTGCCACGCGCGCACCTGCCCGCTGGGCCACCACCGCTGCATGCAGGACCTCGCGCCCGCGCGCGTGGCAGGCGAGGCACTCCAGCCCCTCCACGCGCAGCACCTCGCCCGACCCGCGCTGGGGGGCCGGCGGGCCGGTGGGCCCCACCCACGTGACGGTGGGCACGCCCAGCGCCTCGGCCACGTGCCGCGGGCCCGCGTCGGACGTCAGCAGCAGGCGGCAGCGCGCCAGCAGGCCCTTGAGCACGCCCAGGCCCGCAGCCTCGTCCTGCGCGCCCAGCAGCGGCGGCCCGGCCACGGCGGCCAGCTCGGCCAGCAGCGGCTCCTCGCCGGGCCCGGCCAGCAGCAGCGGCAGCACGCCGGCCTCCGCACGCAGCCTGGCCAGCGCCTCGCCCAGCCGCGCCGCCGGCCAGCGCTTGCTGGGCCCGAAGCCTGCCCCGGGGCTCACGCCCACCAGCGTGGCGCCCGGCGGCACGCCGGCGAGGCGCGCGGCGGCGCGCTCGGCGTCGAAGGGCAGCACGCGCAGCTCGCTGGGCCCGCCGTCGTCCTGCGCGCCGAAGGGCGCCACGAGGTCGAGGTAGTGCTGCCGCATGGGGCGCGGGGCGAGGCGCCCGCGCGCGTCCAGCGCCACCGGCACGGCGTGCGTCAGCAGCGGCCCGCGGCGCTGCAACGCCGTGCCCACGCGCAGCGGGATGCGCGCCAGCCGCGCCGCCAGCGCGGAGGAGAACGAGTTGGGCAGCAGCAGCATGGCGTCGGCGCCCAGCCGGCGCAGCTGGCGCGCGGCGCGCAGCGGGCCGCGCGCGCCCGCCAGCATGCTGGAGGGCAGCGCCAGCACGTCGTCGCGCCAGGGCAGGCCCTCGAGGGCGGCGTGCACCGTGGCACCCGCGGCCCACGTGATGCGCGTGGAGGGCAGCGCGCGGCGCAGCGCGCGCAACGCGGGCGTGGCCATCACCGCGTCGCCCAGCGGGCCCGGCAGGCGCACCACGAGGTGGCGCGGCGCGGGCAAGGTCGTGCCGGGCACCCACGGCGCGCTCATGCCAGCCACGCCTCCAGCGCCTGCACGAGGCGCGGGGCCCACGCCGCGCGCGACCACTGCGCGCGCACGCGCTCGTGCGCGGCGCGGCCCATGCGCTCGCAGGCGGCCGGGTCGTCGGCCAGCCTCAGCAGCGCGTCCACCTGCTCGGCCGTGCTCGCGGCCAGGAAGCCGCTCTCGCCGTGCTGCACCTGCTCCGCCTGCACGCCCACGGGCGAGGCCACCACGGGCCGCCCCGCCCCCATCATCTGCAGCACCTTGAAGCCGCACTTGCCGCGCGTCCAGGCGTCGTCGGGCAGCGGCGCGAAGCCGGCGTGCATGCCCGCGAGCGCCGCGGCCTCGCCGGCCTCGCTCCACGGCACCCACTCGACCTCGACGCCCTGCGCCTCGCGCGGCGCCGCATCGGCCACCACGCGCAGGCGCAGCGCCCGCCCGGCGCGCGCCACCGCGCCCAGCGCCGGCAGGCCGGCCTCGAGGTAGGGCAGCGTGGCCCGCGCGCCGATCCAGCCCACCACCAGCGGCCCGCGCGGCGGCAGGGGGGCCGGCGCCGCGCCCACCTCCACCGTGGTGGGCACGCGCAGCGGCGGCCGGCGCGGCGCGCGGCACAGGCTGGCCAGGTGCGCGTTGCCCACCATGACCTGGTCGGCCAGCGCCACCAGCCGGTCGAAGCGCCGTGCGCGCGTCCACGAGCGCGTGGCACCGCGCTGGCTGTCGCGCAGCGGCATGGCGTCGTCGATGTCGTAGAGCAGGCGGCGCGCGCGCTGGCGCAGGCGCAGCGCCCAGGGCCGCGGCAGCAGGCGCCGCGCCAGCACCACGCCGTCGGCGCCGGCGGCGCGCACCAGCGTGGCCTGCCGGCCGGCGCGCTCCTTGGGCCAGGGCGCCACCTGCAGCACCACGCCCGCGCGCTCCAGGTCGCCGGCGAAGGCGCGCCAGCGGTGCCGCACGGAGGGTCCGTCGGGCTCCGAGGAGATCACCAGCAGCAGGCGGGTGGCCACGGCGCCAGCCTACGCGTGCGCCGCGTTGCGCAGCAGGTCCAGCAGCTGGCCCAGCCGGGTGCCCAGCCGGTTCCTCTCGGCCACGTAGCGCGCGTCCTCGGCCGTGAAGTCGCGCAGCGCGGGATCGGCCAGCACGGCCAGCGCCACCGCCAGCGCCTCGGGGTCGCCCGCGGCCTCGACGGCGATGCCGCCGCGGCGGCCCATCAGCTCGCTCACGCCGTTGTGCACGGTGGTCACCACCGGCAGCGACATGGCCAGCGCCTCCAGCGTGGTGAGGCTGCAGGGGTCGTGCCACGTGGGCTGCACCAGCAGGTCGGCAGCGGCGTAGGCCGGGCGCGGGTCGTCCAGCTCGCCCAGCACGTGCAGGCGCCCGGCCACGCCCAGCCGTCGCGCCAGCGCCAGCGAGGCGCGCTCCACGCCGCGCCCGGCCACGGCCAGGTGCAGCAGCGGGTCGAAGGCGCGCGCCCCGGGGCTGGCCATGGCCTCCAGCACCGTGTGCAGGCCCTTGAGGCGCGGGCGGTGCGCCACCAGCAGCGCCAGCGGCGCGCGCCCCACGCCGAGGCGCTCGCGCAGCGCCGCGCCCTGCGCCGCGAAGGGCTCGCGCGCGAAGCGCTCGGTGTCCACGCCGTTGGGGATCACCACCGTGCGCGCGGCGGCGGCCGGGTAGGCCTGCGCGATGCGTGCCGCCAGCGCGCGCGAGAGCGCCACCACGCGCGGGCCCGCGCGCGCCCCCAGCAGCGCCTGCTCGGCCTGCAGGAAGAAGGCCTGCTTGCCGCCCCACGCGCGCGCGAGGCGCGCGAGCAGGCCGGCGCCGCCGTGCGCTGCGTCGCTGGCGGCCACGGCGTCGGCCACCAGGCCCCCGTGCGGCAGGTAGACGTCGCAGGCCAGCACGTGGCGGACGGCCAGCACCACGTCGCAGCCCGCCTCGCGCAGGCGCCGCTCCCCCACCGTGGCCAGCACGCGGTCGCGCGCCGGCCGGCGCCGCGGCGCCTCGATGGCCAGCGTGCGGCTGCCCGGCGGGCCCTCGCCCTCCAGCACGGCCAGCACCACCTCGTCCCCCTCGGCCAGCGCACGGCGCAGCAGCGCGTCGGTGTGCGCCTCGGCACCGCCGCGGCGCGGGTCGTAGCGGTCGTGGAGCACGCCCAGCCTCACGGCGTGCCTCCCGGGCGCGGGCGCGCCGCCTCGCCCACCGGCGTGCGCGGCGTGCGGCCGCGGATGCGCGCAGCCTTGCGCAGCAGGCGCGGCAGCAGGCGCGCGCCCAGCCCGGCCGGCAGGCGCCGCCCGGCCAGGTAGTTCTCGACCAGCTGCGCTGCGCGCGCCGGTTCCCACCACGCCGCCGGGCCCGAGGCCAGCAGGCAGGCGAGGTCCTTGCGCACGCGCCGGCCCAGCCGGGCGCGGTGGCGCCCCACGCGCTCGGCGTCGATGAGCACCAGCCGCAGCGCGCCCGCGCCGGCGGCCGGGTCGGCGTAGAGGTGGTTGAGGTAGAGGTCGCGGTGGTGCAGGCCCGCGTCGTGCAGGCGCGCGGCCAGCCCGGCCAGCGCGCCTGCCAGCGCCCCGGGGCCGCCCGGCGGCGACCAGCCCTCGGCCAGCAGCGCGTCCAGCGGGCGGGCCGGGGCGAGGTCGGCGGTGGCCACCAGCGTGCCCAGCCGCCGGTCGCGGCCCCAGAGCAGGGCCTGCGCGCAGGGGATGCCGGCCGCCGCCAGCCGCGCCAGGCCGCGCGCCTCGGGATCCTCGCGCGGCACGCGGCGCAGGAAGCCGCGCGGCTTGGCGCGCTTGACGTGCAGCACGCAGCCGGCCAGCCGCAGCACGTGGTTGCTGCGCTGCGGCAGGTCGCGCACGTACTCGGCGCGGTCGAGCACGTCGGCCACGCTGCCCACGCCCTCTGCGCGTGCCGCCGCGGCCAGCGGGCCCTCCAGCGCGCCCTCGGGCGGGCCGTCGCGTCCCGCGCCAGCGGGCCCGGGGCGCGCGGGCGCCGGGCTCACCGTGCCCCCTCGGGCGCAGCCGCCGGCGCCGGCAGGCCCTGCAGCAGCGCCAGCAGCTCGGCGCGCAGCAGCGCATGGCCGCGGTCGTTGAGGTGCCCGGTGCCGCCCAGGAACACGTGGTCGGCGGCCCGCGCCACCTGCAGCCCCGCCGGCGGGCGCCAGGCGCGCGCCACGCAGCCCGCCCCCGCAGCCAGCGCCAGCACCCGCGCGCTGGCGGCCCAGCGCTCGCCGCGCTCGCCCGGCGGGCGCGCGCGCGCGGCCTCGCGCTCCCAGAGGTCGTCGTAGGCCTGCTCGGCGCAGGGGATCACCAGCAGGGCCGGCTGCGCGCCGCCCGCGCGCGCCGCCTGCGCGAAGCGCGCGATCACGGCCCCCGCCATGCGCCAGGCGTCCTCCAGCAGCGGATCGGGCTGCACCTCCAGCGCGCGCAGGCCCGGGCGCAGCGCCTCGCCGGCGGGCGCGCCCAGCCGGTCGAGCATGCGCTTCTGCCAGGTGTAGAGGCGGCTGTGGCAGGCCAGCCACTCGCTGGCCGGGCTGGTCTCCCCGGCCAGCGGCAGCCACGTGAGGCCGTCGCGCGCATCGAGCACCGCGGCCTGGAAGCGCCGCCCGCCCAGCGGCGGCCAGTCGTCGGAGAGGTCGTTGCCCACGAACCAGCACAGCAGCGCCACGTGCGGCCGGCCCGCGAGCACGCGCGCCTCCAGCAGGCGCGTGGCCAGCGCCGGGCTGCTGCCCGACACGCCCCAGTTCTGCACCTCCAGCGCCTGCGGGGCCCCCGCGGCGCGCGGCAGCGACTCCAGCGCCGTGAAGCGCTGCCCGGCGTCGGTGGCCAGCGCCGCCACCATCGAGTCGCCCAGCACGGCCACGCGCAGCGCGCCCGGCGCGGGCCGCGCCGGCCAGTCGCGGTCGCGCACGCCCTCGGCGTTGAAGGCGAGGTGCACCGGCCGGCCGGCCTCCTCGACGAGCACCTCGCCCGACCACGAGCGCGCGAAGCGCCGTCCCACCTCGCGGTCACGGAAGGTGCCCGTGGGCCCCTCGTGGCCCACGAGGCGCAGCGCGAGCTCGCCCAGCAGCAGGGCCAGCAGCACGCCCAGCGCCAGCAGCGCCAGGCGCAGCAGGAGCCCACGCAGCCACGACGTGCGCGGCGCAGGCGGCGGGTTCGGGTTCGGGGCCTCTGCCACGCGGGGCGCTCCAGACCCCAGCGTACGCCGGGCGGCGGTGCGGTGTAGGTTCCCCCCGTGCGCACGATCCTCGGCCTGAGCGCCTGGTACCACGACTCGGCCGCGGCGCTGCTGGTGGACGGGCGCATCGTGGCCGCGGCCCAGGAGGAGCGCTTCACGCGCGTCAAGCACGACGCGCGCTTCCCCGCGCAGGCCGTCCAGTGGTGCCTGCGCGAGGCCGGCCTCGCCCTCGAGCAGGTCGACCTCGTGGCCACGCACGAGAAGCCGCTGCTCAAGCTCCAGCGCCTGCTGGAGACGCACCTGGCCATGGCGCCGCGCTCGCTGCCGGCCTTCGTGCGCGCCATGCCCACGTGGCTGCGGCGCAAGGCCCATGCCAGCCGCGAGCTGGCCCGCGCCCTGCCCGGCTACCCGCGGCGCTTCGTGTTCTCCGAGCACCACCTCTCGCACGCGGCCAGCGCCTTCTACCCCTCGCCCTTCGAGCGCGCCGCCGTGCTCACGCTCGACGGCGTGGGCGAGTGGGCCACGGCCTCGGTGGCGCGCGGCGAGGGCGCGCGGCTCGAGCTGCTGGAGGAGATGCGCTTCCCGCACTCGCTGGGCCTCTTCTACTCGGCGCTCACCGTGCTGTGCGGCTTCGAGGTCAACGACGGCGAGTACAAGCTCATGGGCCTGGCGCCCTACGGCACGCCGCGCTTCAAGGACCTGCTGCTCGAGCGGGCCGTGCGCCTGCACGACGACGGCTCGCTGCACCTGGACATGCGCTGCTTCGGCTGGGCACGCGGCCTGTCGATGGCCACGCCGCGCCTGTGCCGGCTGCTGGGCGTGGCGCCGCACGCGCCGGGCGCACCGCTGGAGCAGGTGCACATGGACCTGGCTGCCTCCGCGCAGGCCGTGGCCGAGGAGGCCATGCTGCGCGCGGCGCGCCATGCGCTGGCCCGCACCGGCCTGCGCCACCTGTGCCTGGCCGGCGGCGTGGCGCTCAACTGCGTGGGCAACGGCCGCATCCTGCGCGAGGCCGGCGTGGAGGGCCTGTGGGTGCAGCCCGCGGCCGGCGATGCCGGCAGCGCGCTGGGCGCGGCGCTGTGGGCCTGGCACGGCCTGCTGGAGCGCCCGCGCACGCCGCAGCCCGGCGATGCGCAGCGCGGCTCGCGGCTGGGACCGCGCGTCACGCCGCAGGAGGCGCGCGCCGTGCTCGACGCCGCCGGCGCCCGCTACGAGGTGCACGCCGGCCCGGCGGCGCGCGCACAGCGCGTGGCCGGCCTGCTGGCGCAGGGCAAGGTGGTGGGCTGGCTGGAGGGCGCGCTCGAGTACGGGCCGCGCGCGCTGGGCGGGCGCAGCATCCTGGCCGACCCGCGCGTGCCGGGCATGCAGTCGCGCGTGAACCAGATGGTGAAGTTCCGCGAGTCGTTCCGCCCCTTCGCGCCCGCCGTGCTCGCCGCGCACGCCGACGGCTGGTTCGACCTCGGCGGCCAGCCCAGCCCCTACATGCTGGTGGTGGCCCCGGTGGCGGCCGCCCAGCGCCTGCCACCCGCCCCCGGCGATGCGCAGCGCGTGGGCCTGGCGCGGCTGGGCGCGCAGCGCAGCACCATCCCGGCCGTGACGCACGTGGACGGCTCGGCGCGCGTGCAGACGGTGGACCGCGAGCGGGCGCCGGCGCTGCACGGCCTGCTCGAGGCCTTCCACGCGCAGACGGGCTGCCCCGTGCTGGTGAACACCTCCTTCAACGTGAAGGATGAGCCCATCGTGGCCACGGCCGCCGACGCCTGGCGCACCTACCTGGCCACGGGCATCGACGTGCTGGTGCTGGAGGACTGCGTGGTGGTCGAGAAGCCCGCCGGGCAGGCGCCGGCGCAGGCCGCCGCGCGCGCCGCCACGCGCGACGTCCTGGAGGGCGCGCCCGGCGCGCTGCCCGACCTGCCGCCCTCGCCGCTGGCGCTGCTGGCCTTCGCCGCGGCGCCCGCCATGCTGCTGGGCGTGCTGGGCACCTGGCTGTGGCTGCGCGGGCCGGGGCCGGCGCTGGCGCTGCCGGTGCTGGCGCTGGGCCTGCTGGCCACGCTGCTGCTGCTGCTGGTGCCGCGGCTGCGCGCGCGCGGCCACCGCGCCTGGCAGGCGCTCACGGCGCCGCTGGCGGCCGCGGTCTCGGCGCTGCTGCTGGGCAGCATCTACCTGCTCGTGCTCACGCCGGTGGGCCTGCTGGCGCGCCTGCTGGGCCACGACCCGCTGGCCCTGCGTGCCGCGCGGCGGGCCGCCAGCGGCTGGCAGCCGCGGCGCGCGCCCGACCCGCGCAGCACCGCCTTCGACGCGTCGTAGCATGGCCGCCATGAAGGCGCCGCCGCCGCCCACCCCGCCCTCTCCGTCGCCCTCGCCCTCGCCCGCGCCGCCGCTGGCGCCCGACGAGGTCGCGCGCCTGGCTGCCGCGCCGCGCCGGGGCTTCCTGCGCGAGCTGGGCACGCTGCTGTGGCGCCACAAGGCCTGGTGGCTGGTGCCGGTGCTCGTGCTGCTGCTGCTGGTGGGCGCCCTGCTGGTGCTGGCCTCGGGGCCGCTGGGCCCCTTCATCTACCCGCTGTTCTGAGCGCACGGCGGTCATCCGCCCGCGGGGTGCACCGCCTAGGCGCGGGCGAGCGCGCGCAGCCACGAGCGCGCCTGCTTGAGCGAGCCGGCCAGGTAGGTGCGCAGCACCGCCAGCCGGAAGCGCTCGGGCGCCACCTCGCGCAGCGAGCGCGCCAGCGTGGCCAGGCCCGGCACGGCCTGGCGCGGCCGCAGGCGCCGCCCGGCGCGCGCAAGCCCCTGGGGCGCCACGAACACCAGCGCGCGCGGCCCGCCCTCCAGCGCACCGTCCACCAGCAGGCGCGAGGCCGAGAGGTCGGGCAGCAGGAAGCGCGCCGTGTGCAGCGCCTTGAGCGCCGAGCCCAGCCCGCGCGCCATGGCGGCGCGCTGGCGCGGGCCGGCCCCCGGCAGGTGCAGCGCCAGGTGCTGGTCCAGCGGCAGGCCGCGTGCCTCGCGCACCAGCAGCAGGCCCACGCGCTCGCCGTCCTGCTTGCCGTCCAGCGCCAGCCACGGCTCGGGCGCGCGCAGGCCCGCCGCGCGCAGCGCCAGCAGCTGCTGCATGGCCTCCAGCGGGTCGTCGCGCCGCCGCCGCGGCGCCCAGCAGGTGAGGAAGGCCGGCTGCCCCCCCACCTGCAGGCGCTGCGCGCAGCCGGGCGCGGCGCGGCCGGCCTCCAGCAGCCCTGCGGCCTCCCACCCGCCCGCCTGCGCCAGCGCGCGCAGGCCCGCGCGCGTGGCCAGCCCGTGCAGGCCGCCGAGGCTGGCCTGCACCAGCGCGTCCTGCGCCTCCAGCGCGCCGGCCGCACGCGCCACCACGGCGCTGGAGGCATGCTGCTTGGCATCGCCCACGATGGCCATCTCGATGCCCAGCCGGCGCGCCGTCTCGCGCTCGGGCAGCGTGTCGAGCGTGTAGTCGCGGCCCTTGGCGTGCACGTCGGGGCGCAGCACCTCCAGCAGCCGGTCCACCGTGGGATCGTCGAACACCAGCACGTGGTCCACGCAGCCCAGCGCCGCCAGCAGCTCGGCGCGCTCGCGCTCGGGCACCACCGGGCGGCCCGGCCCCTTGCTCGCGCGCACCGCGCGGTCGCTGTTGACGGCCACCACCAGCACGCCGCCCAGCGTGGCGGCCTCCTCCAGCGAGCGCACGTGGCCCACGTGCAGCAGGTCGAAGGCCCCGTTGGTGAGCACGATGCGCCGGCCCGCACGGCGGTGGCCCTGCAGCAGCTCCAGCAGGCGCGCCTCGCCGTGGACCTTGTCGGCCGCGCTCACGCCGGCGCCCCGCAGCCGGCGTCGCGCGGCGGCAGCAGCGGACGGCCCTCCCGCAGCAGGATCCACTGCACGGCCTCGCGCAGGTCGCGCGCGGTGAAGTCGGGGTCCAGCGGGCCGCCCGGCGGCAGCGGCCACTTGTCGCGCTCGCCGGCCACCAGCAGCGACACCGTGCCGGCGCGCTTGCCGGCCACGGCATCGCGCTCGCCGTCGCCCACCGAGTAGCAGCGCGCGAGGTCCAGGCCCAGGTCGGCCGCGGCACGCAGCCACATGCCCGGGCTGGGCTTGCGGTCCTCGTGCTCGCAGGCGTAGGCCGCCACCGTGCCCTCGGGGTGGTAGGGGCACATGTAGCTGGCGGCCAGCACCACGCCCTCGGCGGCCAGCACCTCGGCCACGCGCGCCTCCACCTCGCGGTAGCGCTCCAGCGTGTAGCGCCCGCGCGCGATGCCCGACTGGTTGGTGGCCACCACCAGCAGGAAGCCGGCGTCGCGCAGCGCGCGCAGCGACTCGCCCACGTGCGGCAGCAGCTGCACGCCCTCGGGGTCGCCCAGGTAGCCGGGGTCGTGGATCAGCGTGCCGTCGCGGTCCAGGATCACGGCGCGCCGCGCGCGCGTGGCGGGCGGGCGGTCGTGGCGGACGTGGCAGGCGGGGGCGAGGTCGCGTCCACGGGGCGGCAGTGTAGGGCGGCGGCACGCAGGCCGCCTCGCTAGACTGCGCCCATGCCCGCACGCCCGCGCCGCTCCCCCCTGCCGACGCTGGCCCTCGTGCTGCGCACGGCGCTGGGGCTGGCCGGGCTGCTGGCTGCCGCGGGCGCAGCCGGCGCGCCGCGCGCGGCGCAGGCCGGCGGCGGCGCCGGCCCTGCACCTGCCCCGGCACCTGCGCCCGCGCCGCCCGCGCCCACACCGCCCGCATCCACACCGCCCAAGCCCACGCCGGGCGCGCAGGAGCGCGAGGCCGACCTCGCCTACCCGCCCGAGTTCCGCGCGCGCGTCAACGCGGCCGTGGACCGCGGCGTGGACCTGCTCTTCCGCCGCCAGGCCACCGACGGCTCCTGGCCCGTGCAGGACGGTCCCGGCGGCGCGGCGCCCGACAACAGCAGCTCGCTGGCGGCACAGCGCCTGGGCGTCAACGCACTCATGACGCTGGCCTGCCTGATGGGCGGCGCGCGCGACGACGACGCGCGCATCGGGCGCGCCTTCGGCTTCATGCGCACGCTGCCCGTCGAGCGCACCTACAGCGTGGGCATGCTGCTGCTGGCCCTGCACGCGCGGCATGCTGGGCTGGAAGACGCCTTCGCGCAGGACGGCACCGACGCCTACGGCAACGTGGTGCACAAGGACCCCTGCGCCAGCCGCATGAGCGCCGCCGACAAGGCCTGGATGCAGCAGGGCGTGGACTACCTCGTCGGCGCGCAGCGCGGCGGCCTGTGGCGCTACCCCGAGGGCGGCAGCGACCTGAGCAACACGCAGGTGGCGCTGCTGGGGCTGTGGGCCGCCTCGCGCTGCGGCCTCAAGGTGCCGCTGGAGACGTGGCTCACGGCGCTGGAGGCCGTGCTGGCCAGCCAGCAGGTGACGGGCCCCGAGGTGCGCCTGCGCCTGACCGAGGCGCGCGGCGAGTACCGCGTGGTGCTCACCGAGCTGGCGCGTGCGCGCGGCTGGAACTACCGCGGGCCCGAGCTCAAGGCCGACCCGGTCACCGGCGCCATGACCACGGCCGGGCTGGCCTGCCTGGCCATCTGCCAGGACGAGCTGTGGAACAGCCGCCGCTACGGCGCCGAGCAGCGCACGCGCACGCGCAAGGCCGTGCGCGACGCACTGGCCTGGCTGCAGGAGCACTTCGCCGTGGACCGCAACCCGGGCCAGCCCAGCGGCGCCTGGCACCACTACTTCCTCTACGGCCTGGAGCGCGCCGGCGTGCTGGCCCGCAGCCGCTTCATCGGCACCCACGACTGGTACCTCGAGGGCGGCGAGTGGCTGCTGGCCCAGCAGCGCGACGACGGCGGCTGGCAGCGCGAGCACCTCGTGCTGGACACGGCCTTCGCCGTGCTGTTCCTCAAGCGCGCGGCCCTGCGCGCGCGCGTGCCCGTGATCACGCCCGCGCCCGCGGCGCCGGCGCGCTGAGGCCGGGCCGCGACCCACCCTCGGCACGCCCGGGCAGGCCCGCGCCGAGGCCCCGGCAGGCCGAGGCCCCGCGGCGTAGGATGCCGCCCATGCGCCACCTGCCCGCCCCCGCCCGGATGCCGCTCGCGCGCGGGGCCGGCCTCCCCTGGCGAGGCGCGCTGCGCCTGGCCCTGTGTTCCTTGCTGCCCCTGGGCTCCGTGCTGGCCCTGGGCTCCGTGCTGGCCCTGGGATGCGTGCTGGCCCTGTGCGTCCCGGCCACCACGGCACGCGCCGACGAGCCGCGCGACTGGCGCGCCGAGCCCGAGTGGAAGGCCTTCCAGGCCGCCGAGGCCAAGGCGCTGGCCCCGCTGCTCAAGCAGGCCGTCAAGGACGACCTGCGCCGGCAGGCGTGGTACCTGGCCTCGCGCATCCTGGCCGTGAAGCCCGGCGACGCCGAGGCCAGCGCGGCGCTGGAGAAGTGGGGCGATGCGCAGCTGCTGGAGGGCCTCGTGCCCCCGGCCGACTTCGCCGCGCGGCGCGACAAGGTGCTGCACGCTCTGGGCGACGAGTACGCGCGCTTCGGCGAGCGCCTCGAGGCGGCGGGCGTGGACCCGGTGGAGTGCTACCCGCTGCAGGTGCGCGCGCATGCCTACGGGGCCACCTACAGCGCGCTGCTGGCCGCGCTGCAGCAGTCCGGCCACCTGTGGGGCGGCACCTTCGGCGACCTCGAGATGGTGGCGGTCACGCGCGGCGCCGGCCCGCTGGCAGAGGACGTGGCCTTCCCGCCCGAGTGGGACGACGCCTACCTGCGCGTGCGCGTGGTGTGGCCCGAGGCCTGCGTGGCCACGCTGGGCCCGTGGCGCCTGGTGACCGACCTCAAGTTCCCCGAGGCGCTGGCCGCGCTGTGCACGCTGGAGCAGGCGCGCCGCCACCTCGTGGAACGCCTCGGCGGCGGGGCCGCCGCCGACACGCGCCTCGTGGACGTGGTGCTGGCGCAGGAAGCCGCCACCTACGACCGGCTGGGCGAGCGCCTGCTCAAGCGCCCGGAAGACCAGCGCGACATGAAGCTGCGCTCGGCCTGGCTCGAGCGCCAGCTGCCGCCGGCCAGCGACCGGCTGCTGGCCTGCGCGCGCGACCGCCACAACGGCTTCGCCGGCGAGCATGCCGCGCTGCTCATGGGCGCCGCGCCCGTGATCGCGCGCCTGCACCTGGGCGGCAAGGGCGCCGGCTGGGTGCAGGGCCGCGGGGCCTGGCTGCTCGACGGGCTGGGCGGCGCGCTGGAGGGCTACGCCCGCAGCGCCGGCGGCGAGCCGGGCAGCATCGAGCCGCGCCGCTGCTGGCGCCTCTCGGCCGCGCACGTGCTGCGCCAGGAGGGCGTGCTGCTCTCCTGGGATCGCTTCCTGGAGGTGGACGCGCAGAAGGCGCGCGAGTGGCCGCGTCGCAGCGTCAAGCTCTCCTTCGCCGGCTCGTCCGTCGAGGCCCAGGAGGTGGACGTGGCCGCCGCGCAGGCCAGCAGCCGGTCGCTGGCCGGCGGCAGCTGGCGCTCGAGCCAGGCCG
>JBJTIJ010000420.1:0-1811 GCA_046094945.1 Planctomycetia bacterium
CCACGCCCGAGCCCTCCCCCACGCCCTCCCGCGACGTCCCGCGCGGGACGGGAGCAGCCACTGCACCAGGAGCCCCCGCCCCATGAGCCACTCCCCTCGCGACGAGTACCAGAGCCCGCTCTCCACGCGCTACGCCGGCGAGGCCATGCGCACGCTGTTCGGCGAGCGCCGCCGCATCGAGTCCTGGCGCCGCCTGTGGATCTGGCTGGCCGAGGCGCAGCGCGAGCTGGGCCTGCCCATCGGCGAGCAGCAGCTGGCCGCGCTGGAGGGCGCCTGCGAGGCCATCGACTTCGAGCAGGCCGCGGCCTACGAGGCGCGCTTCCGCCACGACGTGTTGGGGCACGTGCACGCCTACGGCGACGCCGCGCCCGAGGCGCGCGGCGTGATCCACCTGGGCGCCACCTCGTGCTACGTGACCGACAACGCCGACGCGCTCATCGTGCGCGAGGCGCTGGGGCTGGTGGCCAAGGCGCTGGCCGAGGCCATCGCGGCGCTGGAGCGCTTCGCGCGCCGCCACGTGGCCACGGCCTGCCTGGCCTACACGCACTTCCAGCCCGCCCAGCCCACGACGATGGGCAAGCGCGCCTGCCTGTGGCTGCAAGACCTCGTGGACGACCTGCACGAGGTCGAGCGCGCCGCCGAGCGCGTGCCCTTCCTGGGCAGCAAGGGCACCACCGGCACGCAGGCCTCGTTCCTGACGCTGTTCGGCGACTACGCGCGCAAGGTCGAGGCCCTCGACCGGCTCGTGGCGCAGAAGGCGGGCTTTGCCGCGCCCGTGGCCGTCAGCGGGCAGACCTACTCGCGGCGCGCCGACTGGCAGGTGCTGGCCGTGCTGGGCGGCGTGGCCATCAGCGCCGCGCGCTTCGGCAACGACGTGCGCCTGCTCTCGGGCCACGCCGAGGTGAGCGAGCCCTTCGAGCAAGACCAGGTGGGCAGCAGTGCCATGGCCTACAAGCGCAACCCGATGCGCTCGGAGCGCCTCACGGCGCTGGCGCGCCACGTGCTGGCGCTGGCGGGCGAGGCCGGCACCATGGCGCAGGCGCAGTGGCTGGAGCGCACGCTCGACGACAGCGCCGCGCGCCGCATCGTGCTGCCCGAGGGCTTCCTGGCCACCGACGCCGTGCTGCGCCTCGTGGCCAACGTGGGCCGCGGGCTGGTGGTCAACGAGGCGGTGGTGCGGGCGCGCCTGCGCAAGGACCTGCCCTTCATGGCCACCGAGGAGATCCTCATGCGCGCCACGGCCGCCGGCGGCGACCGCCAGGCGCTGCACGAGCGCATCCGCGTGCACAGCCTGGCGGCACGCGAGCGCCTGCTGGCCGGGGCCGAGAACAACGACCTCGCCGAGCGCCTCGCCGAGGATCCGGCCTTCGCCGCCGTGCGCCACGAGATCGAGGCCCTCGACGAGCCCGAGCGCTTCACGGGCATGGCCACGCAGCAGGCCGAGCGCTTCCTCGACGAGGTCGTGGCTCCGGCGCTTGCACCCTATCGCGCCACCCTCGGCTCCACCGTGGAGATCAAGGTCTAGCGCGGGGGGAACGTGCGGCGCGCTGGGCCGGGGGCGCTCGGGCCCTTCGTCGTCCTCGCGTACACCGCTGGCGCATGGCGATTGGGGCGAGAGAGCGCTCGGCGCGCTGGGCCGGGGGCGCTCGGGCCCCTTCGTCGTCCTCGCGTACGCCGGATACGCGTCGTCCTCCTCATGGGCCCTCCGCACCCCGTCCAACGCGCCGGTGCGGGAGTGACGGCGAGGGGTTGGTGGGAAGGGAGCGCGCGGCTCGCTGGCCGGTGCGGGAGTGAGGGCCACGGGTTGGGGG
>JBJTIJ010000421.1:0-3761 GCA_046094945.1 Planctomycetia bacterium
CCCCCGGGCTGCCCTTGCGGCGTCCCCGCCACGGGTACGATCCCGGGCCTTCCCGGAGGGTCTGCCCATGCGCCTTGGCCTGCTCGCCCTGCTCGTTGCCCTGACGCTGGCGCCGGCCGGCGTCCATGCGGGGCCCGCGCCGCTGGAAGGCGCCCAGCTGGTGGAGGCCTGGCCGGGGCTCGCCTTCAACGAGCCGGTGCAGGTGGCCCACGCCGGCGACGGCAGCGACACCCTCTACGTGCTCGAGCTGCGAGGCGTGCTCAAGCGCCTGCCCAAGCCGCGCGGTGGCGGCGCGGCGCCCGCACCCGCGGTGGTGCTCGACCTCACCAAGACCGGCAAGGTGCAGACCAAGGGCCAGGGCGGCGTGCTGGGCCTCGCCTTCCACCCCAAGCATGCCGAGAACGGCCTCTTCTACCTCTCGTACCTGGCCGGCACCGACGGCGCCTTCAAGCTGGTCGTGGCCGAGTACCGCATGGCCAACGGCGCCTGCGACCCGGGCAGCGAGCGCGTGGTCATCGAGATGCCCAAGACGCGCTTCATCCACCAGGCCGGCTGCATCGCCTTCGGCCCCGACGGCATGCTCTACATCGGCGTGGGCGACGACGGCTCGAAGAACGACAAGGACGGCAACGCCCAGAACCCGGGCAAGCTGCTGGGCAAGATCCTGCGCATCGACGTCACGCCCCGCGACAAGTACGGCGTGCCGGCCGACAACCCCTGGGCCAAGGCCGCTGGCGTGCGCCCCGAGCTGTGGGCGTACGGCTTCCGCAACCCGTGGCGCTTCTCCTTCGGCCCCGACGGCACGCTGTGGGTGGGCGAGCCCGGCACGGGCGACGCCCAGTGCCGCGAGTGGTTCACCGCCGTGCAGCGCGGCGGCAACCACGGCTGGCCCTTCATGGAGGGCAACAACCCCAACCCCGGCGCGGGCACCCCGCCGGCGGGCTTCACCTACGTGCGGCGCGCCTTCGAGTACGCGCGGCCCGACCCCGAGGCCGGCTCGTGCGGCATCGGCGGCCGCATCTACACGGGCGCGCGCCTGCCCTTCCTGGCCGGCAAGTACGTGTTCGCCGACTACGAGCTGGGCGAGGCCTACTGCGTGACGATGGCCAAGGATGCCACCGGCTGGGCCGGCAGCGAGCAGCGCACGCTGGGCAAGCTCGAGCACTGCGTCTCGATCGACGCCGACGCGCAGGGCGAGCTGTACTTCTGCCGCGGCGACGCGGCCGACGGCGGCGGCACCGTCTACACGCTCGTGCCGCGCTGAGCGCGCGGGCGGGCGGGCCCAGCGGCGTGAGCGCAGTCGACCCGGCCCCCGACCTGCTGGTGGTGGGCGCGGGACTCGCCGGGCTGGCCTGCGCGCTGCGGGCGCGCGAGCTGGGCCTGGCCCCGCGGGTGCTGGAGGCCGGCGACGAGGTCGGCGGGCGCGTGCGCACCGACGAGGTCGAGGGCTTCCGCCTCGACCGCGGCTTCCAGGTGCTGCTCACCGCCTACCCCGCGCTGGCGCCGTGGCTGCCGGGGCTCGACCCCAAGCCCTTCGCGGCCGGTGCGCGCGTGCACTGGCAGGGCGGCTTCCACGGGCTCTTCGACCCGCGCCGCCACCCGCTCAAGGCGCTGGGCAGCCTGCTGGGCGGGCCCGGCAGCCTTGGCGAGCGGCTGCGCCTGCTGCGGCTGGCGCGCCAGAGTGCGGGGGCACGCGCCGAGGCGTTGCTGGAGGCCGGCGAGGGCAGCGCGGCCGACGAGCTCGACCGGCGGGGCATCGCGGGCGACCTGCGGCGCGCCTTCGTGCAGCCGTGGCTGGCCGGCATCTTCCTGGAGCCCACGCTGGCCACGCCCGCCGCGTGGATGCAGTACGTGCTGCACATGTTCGCCCACGGGCGCGCGGCGCTGCCCGCGCGCGGCATGGGCGAGCTGCCGCGCCTGATGGCCAGCCGCCTGCCGCCCGGCAGCGTGCGCCTGGGGGCGCGCGTGGCACGCGTCGAGCCCGGCGCCGTCACGCTCGAGGGCGGCGAGCGGCTGCAGGCGCGGGCCGTGGTGCTGGCCACCGAGCAGCCGGCGGCGCAGCGGCTGCTGGGGCAGGCGGCTGCACCCGCCGGGCGCGGCGTCACCTGCCACTACTTCGCGGCCGGGCGCGACCCGCTGGGCGGCGAGCCCGTGCTGGTGCTCGACGGCGACGGCACCGGCCCGGTGAACAACCTGTGCGTGCCCAGCAGCGTGTCCGCCGCGCTGGCCCCCGCCGGCGCCGCGCTGGTGTCGTGCACGGTGCTGGGCCTCCCGGCCGGGGGCGAGGCCGCCCAGGAAGAGGCCGTGCGCGCGCAGCTGCGCGGCTGGTTCGGGCCGCAGGTCGAGGGCTGGCGGCGCCTGCGCAGCTACCGCATCGAGCACGCGCTGCCGGCCCGCGCCATCGCCGCCCACCGTGGCCCGCGCGCGGTGGCCCCCGGCCTGTGGCTGGCCGGCGACCACGTGGAGACGGCCTCGATCCAGGGCGCCCTGGCCAGCGGCGCGCGCGCCGCCGAGCAGGTGGTGGCCGGCCGCTGAGCCCCGCCGGCCGCGGGGCGACGGCGCCACGGTCCTGCGGCCGCCGGACCGCGGCGCGTGGACGCCCGCTGGCGGACGCCGCCTAGTGGATGCCCTGCGCCGCCAGCCAGCGCTCGCAGTCCAGCGCGCCCATGCAGCCGCTGCCGGCGGCCGTGATCGCCTGGCGGTAGGCCTTGTCGGCCACGTCGCCCACGGCGAACACGCCCGCGATGTTGGTGTGCGTGCTGGCCCGGCTGGGCAGCTCGATGTAGCCCGACTCGTCGGTGGTCACCTGGCCGGCGAGGAACTTCGTGTTGGGCTCGTGGCCGATGGCCATGAACAGGCCCTTGCAGTCCACGCGCCGCTTCGTGCCCTTGACCGTGTCGGTGAGCTCGACGCCCTCGATGAAGTCGCCGCCGAACACCTCGGTCACCTGGCTGTTCCACGCCACCTCCACCTTGGGGCTGGACAGCAGGCGCTGCTGCATGGCCTTCGAGGCGCGGAAGCTGTCGCGGCGGTGCACCACGGTGACCTTGCTGGCGAACTTGGTGAGGTAGTGCGCCTCCTCCATGGCCGTGTCGCCGCCGCCCACCACCACCACGTGCTGGTTGCGGAAGGCCGGCAGCGCGCCGTCGCACACCGCGCAGGCCGAGACGCCGCCGCCCGACTGGGCCAGCCGCTGCTCGTTCTCCAGCCACAGCCACTTGGCCTTGGCGCCCGTGGCCAGGATCACGGCGTGCGTGCGCACGGTGTGGCCCTCGCCCGTGGTGAGCACGAAGGGCCGCTGGCCGAGGTCGCAGGCCACGATGTCGTCGGTGACGATGCGCGTCTTGAAGCGCACGGCCTGCTCGCGGAAGCGGCCCATCATCTCCTTGCCGTCGATGCCCTCGGGGAAGCCGGGGTAGTTCTCCACCTCGGTGGTGAACATCAGCTGCCCGCCCGGGATCATCTGCTGCGAGGGCGCGCCCTCGTAGACCAGCGGGTCGAGGCTGGCGCGCGCGGCGTAGATGGCGGCGGTCCAGCCCGCCGGGCCCGAGCCGATGATGACGACCTTCTCGATGCCAGCGGATGCGCTCACGGTCGGTCTCCTGGGGCCCGGGGCGAGGCCGGGATGCTACCGGGACCGCCCCCACAGGCCGCGGGCGCGCGGCGGCGGGTAGAGTCCCGCCCGGAGCCCGCGTGACCTGCCCGCCCGATCCCCGCCCCGAGCCCGCCGCCGACGCGCAGGCCGCGGCGCTGGCCGAGGT
>JBJTIJ010000422.1:0-1624 GCA_046094945.1 Planctomycetia bacterium
AGCCCCAGCAGCACGTCGAGCTCGGCCTGCTCGAAGGGGCGCGCCTCGCCCGGCCGGCGCCTCCGGCCCCCGGGCTGACGGCCGCTCGCCGGGGCAGGTGCGCCCGCTGGAGATCACGCGCCAGTGGACGCAGGCCGTCCCGGGCAGCGTGCTCTACCGCTGCGGCCGGACGCTGATCTTCGCCACCGCCAGCGTCGAGGACCGCGTGCCGCCGTGGATGTCGGGGCGCGGCACCGGCTGGGTCACGGCCGAGTACGCCATGCTTCCCGGCGCCAGCCGCGAGCGCAAGGCGCGCCCCGGGCCGGGCGGCAAGCCCGACGGGCGCACGCACGAGATCCAGCGCCTGATCGGCCGCGCGCTGCGCTCGGTGGTGGACATGAAGGCGCTGGGCGAGCGCACGGTGCACCTGGACTGCGACGTGCTCGAGGCCGACGGCGGCACGCGCACAGCCTCCATCAACGCCGCCTACATCGCGCTGGTGGACGCGCTCAAGGGCCACAGCTTCAAGAAGCCGCTGGAGCGCTGGCCGGTGAGCGAGGCCGTGGGCGCCATCAGCGTGGGCATCGTGGGCGGCCGCGCGCTGTGCGACCTCGACTACAGCGAGGACCACCGCGCCGAGGTGGACATGAACGTGGTGCTCACCGAGGGCGGCCGCTTCCTCGAGCTGCAGGGCACGGGCGAGGCGCGCCCCTTCGAGCAGGCCGAGCTCGACGTGCTGCTGGGGCTGGCGCGCGACGGCGTGCGCCAGGTGCTGGAGGCCTCGCGCCAGGCGCTGGCCGCCCCGCCGCGCAAGGCCTAGGGACGGCACGCGTGCAGCTGGTGATGGCCACCACCAACGCGCACAAGCGGGCCGAGGCGCAGGCCATCCTGGCCCCGCTGGCCATCGAGGTGCTGGCCCCGCCGCGCGCGCTGCCCGAGGTGGACGAGGACGCACCCACCTTCGCCGGCAACGCGGCCAAGAAGGCGCGCAGCGCGGCCGCGGCGCTGGGCCTGCCGGTGCTGGCCGACGACAGCGGGCTGGTGGTGGACGTGCTGGACGGCGAGCCCGGCGTGCGCAGCGCGCGCTATGCCGGCGTGGGCGCGGGCGACGCGGCCAACAACGCCCTGCTGGTCGAGCGGCTCGTGGCGCGGGGCGCCGTCGACCCGGCGGCCCGCTTCGTGTGCTGCGTGGCGCTGGCCGCCCCCGACGGCACGCTGCTGGCGCAGGCCGAGGGCCGCGTGGAGGGCGTGGTGCGCTGGCCCGGCCGCGGCGCGCACGGCTTCGGCTACGACCCGCTCTTCCACCACCCGCCCAGCGGCTGCCGCCTCGCCGAGCTGGCGCCGCAGGCCAAGAACGCGCTCAGCCACCGGGGCGCCGCCCTGCGCGCCCTGGCCGCGATCCTGCGCGAACGGGGGCTCGCCTCCGGGGGCCGGTAGGATCGCCGCGTGCCCGCCACGCCCCAGACCCACATCCGCAACTTCTCCATCGTGGCGCACATCGACCACGGCAAGAGCACGCTGGCCGACCGCATCCTGGAGATCTGCGGCGGCATCGTGGGCGGCCAGCGCCACGCAGCACACGAAGCGGGCCGCCGGGTCGACGGCGCCCCGCGCCACGAGCCGCTCGACCAGCAGGGCGTTGTTG
>JBJTIJ010000423.1:0-2452 GCA_046094945.1 Planctomycetia bacterium
GCGCGTGCGCTGCAGCCGCTCGTGGGCCAGCGCGTAGCCGCCCGCCCCGCTGCCGAGGTAGCGGGCCACGCGGCTGATGGTCGTCAGGCTCACGCCTGTCAGGCGGTGGATCTCGCGGTAGGGCAGGCCGCGCCCGAGGCACTCGACCACGGCCCAGCGGCCGGCCATGGCATCGAGCTCGCCGGGCGTGCACAGGTCGGCGAGGAAGGCCTGCAGCTCGGCGGGCGTGCGCAGGGTGAGCAGCGCCTCCACCAGCCGCGCCGTGGGGGCGCGCGAGGCCGGGGCGGCGGGAGCGGACGGGGACGGCATGCGGGGGAGCCTCTGTTCTTGTGTGCTAGTCAACTAGAACGCTAGAACAACCCGCCCGGCCTGTCCAGCGCCGGCCGGGGGGTGCCCGCGCCCGGCCTCCTCCTGCCTCGTCCCGCCGTGTCCCACGCCGCCCCGCCCCGCGCGGCGTCCCGCCAGCCCAGCGCCCCGCCTGGGCATGGCCCGTGTGCCTTGCCCGTGCGCCCGGCCCGTGGGCGCTCGCGCCAGCCCGGGCCGCAGCGGCGGGCGGCCCGGCGCGGGCGGGGACGGCCGCCCTGCGAGGCCCACGGCGCGTCGGACCCCGCGGCGAGGCTGGCGCCATGGCCCACCCCAACCCGCTGCCGGCTGGCGATGCTGCCCCGCGCGTGCGCCGCGCACTGCTCTCGGTGCACGACAAGCAGGGGCTGGTGCCCTTCGCGCAGGCGCTGGCCGCGCGCGGCGTGGTGCTGCTGTCCACGGGGGGCACGGCGCGCACGCTGCGCGAGGCGGGCCTCGCGGTGCGCGACGTGAGCGAGGTGACGGGCTTCCCCGAGATGATGGACGGGCGCGTCAAGACGCTGCACCCGCGCGTGCACGGCGGCCTGCTGGCGCTGCGTGACGTGCCTGCGCACGTCGAGGCCATGGCGCAGCACGGCATCGAGCCCATCGACCTCGTGGCGGTGAGCCTCTACCCCTTCGAGGCCACCGTGGCGCGCCCGGGCGTGACGCGCGCCGAGGCCATCGAGCAGGTGGACATCGGCGGCCCGGCCATGATCCGCAGCGCGGCCAAGAACCACCGCAGCGTGGGCGTGGTGACCGACCCCGCGCAGTACGCCGCCGTGCTGGCCGACCTCGAGGCCCACGACGGGCGCCTGTCGCAGGCGCTGCGCGAGTCGCTGGCGGTGGCCGCCTACGCGCGCACCTCGGCCTACGACGCGGCCATCTCCGGCTGGCTGGCGCGACAGGCCGGCGAGCTGCTGCCGCCCACGCTGGGCACGGCGCGCAAGGTGCAGGTGCTGCGCTACGGCGAGAACCCGCACCAGCAGGGCGCGCTGTACGCCGATCCCGCGGCGCCGCCCGGCAGCCTGGTGCGCGCGCGCGTGCTGGGCGGCAAGGAGCTCTCGTTCAACAACTACGGCGACGCCGAGGCCGCCTGGGCGCTGGTGCGCGAGCTGGCCGAGCCGGCCTGCGTGGTGGTCAAGCACGCCAACCCCTGCGGCGTGGCCATGCGCGCGGGCCTGCACGAGGCCTACGAGGCGGCCGTGGCCTGCGACCCGCGCAGCGCCTTCGGCGGCGTGCTGGCGCTCAACCGCCCGCTGGACGCGGCGCTGGCGCGCGCCATGGCCGTGCCCGAGCGCTTCTTCGAGGTGCTGGTGTGCCCGGGCGTGGAGCCGGGGGCCGAGGAGGCCTTCCTCGCGGCCGGCGCCCCGCGCTGGGGGCGCAGCCTGCGCATCCTGGACGCCGGCCGCACGTGGGCGGCGCCCGGCGGGCTGGACGTGCGCGGCCTGGACGGCGGCCTGCTGGTGCAGGAGCGCGACGGCGCGCTGTGGGAGGCGGGCATGCCGCGCGTGGCCACGCGCCGCGCGCCCAGCGCCCGCGAGGCGGCCGACCTGGCCTTCGCCTGCGCCGTGGCCAAGCACGTGCGCAGCAACGCCATCGTCATCGCGCGCGACCTCACGGCCGTGGGCGTGGGCGCGGGCCAGATGAGCCGCGTGGAGGCCACCGAGATCGCCGCCGCGCGCGCGCGGCGCTGGGCCGCCGAGACGGGCCGCTCGCTGGCCGGCACGGGGGTGGCCAGCGACGCCTTCTACCCCTTCAACGACGGCATCGAGGCGGCGCTGGCGCTGGGCGCGACGGCGATCGCGCAGCCGGGGGGCAGCCGCAACGATGAGGCGGCGGTGGCGCTGTGCGATGAGCGCGACGTGGCCATGTGGCTCACCGGCCGACGGCACTTCCGGCACTAGGGGCGCGAGCGCGAGACGACGCGCCGGAGGGGGCGATCAGCCCGCTTCCTCCTCCTCGCCAACGTGTCTTGATTGGGTGCGGGAGCGGGAGGCGACGCGCCGGAGGGGGGCGATCAGCCCGCTTCCTCCTCCTCGCCAACGTGTCTTGATTGGGTGCGGGAGCGGGAGGCGACGCGCCGGAGGGGGGCGATCAGCCCCCTTCC
>JBJTIJ010000424.1:0-3389 GCA_046094945.1 Planctomycetia bacterium
CCCGGGAGCCGTGCCAACTGGGTTTACATCACCATACCGCCATCGACCGGCAAGACCTGCCCGGTGACGTAGCCAGCCCGGGGGGAGGCCAGGAAGGCCACCACCTCGGCGACGTCCTCGGGCGAGCCCAGGCGGCCCAGCGGGATGTGCTTCTTGAGTTCCTCGGCCGCGGCCGGGGGCAGCGCGGCGGTCATGTCGGTGGTGATGTAGCCCGGCGCGACGGCGTTGACCGTGACCCCGCGCCCTGCCAGCTCCTTGGCCACGGCCTTGGTCAGGGCCACCACGCCGCCCTTGCTGGCGGCATAGTTGGCCTGGCCGGCATTGCCCATCAGGCCCACCACGCTGGTGATGTTGATGATGCGCCCGCGCTTGCTCTTCATCAGCGGCCGGCTGGCCGCCCGGATCATGTAGAAGGCGCCCGAGAGGTTGACGTCCAGGACCTTGTCCCAGTCCTCGTCGCTCATGCGCAGCAGCAGGCCGTCGCGCGTGATGCCCGCGTTGTTGACCAGGATGTCCAGGCCGCCGCCGAAGGCCGTCGCAGCCTCGACCGCGGCCTTGCACGCCGCCGGGTCGCTCACGTCGGCGTGGCAGAAGGCCACGCGCTCGGGCGCACCGCTGGCCGCCTTGCTCTCCTCGGCCGCCTGCGCGTTGGTGCCCGTGAAGGTGACCTTGGCGCCGCGGGCGGCCAGCGCCCCCACGATGGCCCGGCCGATGCCGCGCGTGCCGCCGGTGACGAGGGCACTGGCGCCGTCGAGGTCCAGGGGCAGGCTCATGCGGAGGCTCCAGGGGCCAGCAGCGCCGCCACCGCGTCAGCGTTGGCGGCGGGCAAGGTCTCGAGCTGGGGCTCGATGCGGCGCACGAGGCCGCAGAGCACGTTGCCCGGGGCCGGCTCGAGCACGGCCCTGGCCCCCAGCGCGTGGGCAGCCTGCACGCACTCCACGAAGCGCACCGGGCTGGTCACCTGGCGCAGCAGGGCGTCGCGGATCTCGCCCACGTCGCGCGTGGGCCGCGCCGTGGCGTTGGGGATCACGGGGATGGCCGGCGCGCGCAGCGTCACGCGCTGCAGCGCGCGCGCGAGGCGCTCGGCACCGGGCTGCATGAGCGAGCTGTGGAAGGCGCCCGCCACCGGCAGGCGCGTGGCCCGGCGCACGCCCTTCTCCTTGGCCAGCGCCTCGGCCCGCTCCAGCGAGGGGATGTCGCCCGAGATCACCACCTGGCCGGGCGCGTTGAGGTTGGCCACGCTGCACACGCCGCCGGTGGCGGCGCGCACCTGCGCGCACAGGTCCTCGGCCACGGCCTGCTCCACGGGCAGCGCCGTCATGCCCGAGGGCACGCGCTCGCTGGCCTCCTGCATGCCCAGGCCGCGCTCGCGCACCAGCGCCACGGCATCTTCCAGGCCCAGCACGCCGGCGGCGTGCAGGGCCGTGAACTCGCCCAGCGACAGGCCGAAGGCGCACACCAACCGCCCCTCGGGCAGTGCCCCGCCCGCGCGCAGGGCCGCGATCACCGCCGCGCCCACGGCCAGGATGGCCGGCTGCTGCAGGTCGGTGCGCACCAGCTCGCTCTCGGGGCCGTCCCGGCAGGTGGCCAGCAGGTCCAGCCCCAGCACCGCGCTGGCGCGGCGGAACACCTCGGCGGCCGCCGGGTGGGCCGCAGCCACGTCCACGCCCATGCCCAGGCGCTGCGCGCCCTGCCCGGGGCAGGCCAAGGCCGTGGGCCGCGCCGCGCTCACGTGGCGCTGGCCTCGCCGGAGCCCGCGGCGGCCGGCGCGGCCCCGAGGCGGCTGCCGACGTCGTGCTGCACGAAGGCGCGCGCCGCCTTGAGCGCGTTGAGCACGGCCCGCGCGTCGCTGCGGCCATGGCCGATCAGGTAGGCGCCCTTGACGCCCAGCAGCGGCGCGCCGCCGTACTCGGCGTAGTCCACGCGCCCCATCAGCGTCTTGAGCACCTTGCCCGACTCGGGCGCCACCGGCAGGGCCGACTTGAGCACGCCCAGGATGTACTCCGCCATGCCCTCGGCGGCCTTGAGCGCCACGTTGCCGGCGAAGCCCTCGGTGACGACCACGTCGGCGCGGTCGTGGAAGAACTCGCGCGGCTCGATGTTGCCCAGGAAGGTGCCCACCGACTCGGGCAGCGGCGCGGCGCGGAAGCGCTCCCACGTCTCCTTCACCAGGCGGTTGCCCTTGTGCTCCTCCTCGCCGATGGAGAGGATGCCGATGCGCGGCTGGCTCACGCCCAGCGTCGCGCGCGCGTAGTGCGCCGCCATGATGGCGTACTGGTGCAGGTGCTCGGGCCGCGCGTCGGGGTTGGCCCCGCAGTCGCACACCACGGTGGCGCCGCTGGCGCGCGGGAAGGGCACCGCGATGCCCAGGCGCTTGACGCCGGCCAGTCGCTCGCAGAACAGCTGGGCCGCGGCCACGGCCGCGCCCGTCGAGCCCATGTTGACGACGCCCTGCACCTCGCCGCGGCCCAGCAGCTCGGCCGCCACGCGCGCCGAGCAGCCCGCCCGGCCGCGCACGGCGGCGACCGGGTCCTCGTCCATCGAGACGACGTCGTCGGCGGCCACGAAGGGCAGCCGTGCGCGCGCGCTCGCCGGCGCGCCCAGCCGGGCCAGCTCGGCCTCCAGCACGGCCGGCTTGCCCACCAGCACGACCGTGAGGTCGCTGAAGGCCTCGACAGCCTGCAACGCGCCCGCGACGGGCGCCTGCGGCGCCCGGTCGCCTCCCATGGCGTCGACGGCGATGCGCATGGCCCGCCTCCGTGCCGCCCGCGACTAGGCGCCCTCTTCCTTGGCCACCACCTCGCGGCCGTCGTAGAAGCCGCAGTTGGGGCACACGCGGTGGGGCGGACGCTCGTAGCTGCAGCGCGAGCAGGTAGCCAGCGAGTGCGCCACGAGGCCATGGTGCGACGCGCGCATGCGCGAGCGACGCTTGCTCAGCTTCCTCTTCGGGACCGCCATGGCTGCTCCTCGGGGCTGGGGACGGCGGGCAGGGCCCGCCTACCCGGCCCGGGACGCGCTGGGCGCGCCCGTGCTGGGTAGTCGGGCAAGGTAGGCCCCCCCCGGGGAGGGGTCAAGAAGGGCGCGGGCGCGAGCCGTGGCCGCGCGCCCGGCCCGGCCTAGGAGCCGGCCAGCCGCTGACGCACGGCCGCCAGCGCGGCTTCGGCCTTGGCCGGGTCGGCGCCCTGGCCCTGCGCCTGGTCGGCCTTGCCGCCGCCGCCGCCGCCCAGCACCTGGCAGGCGTCCTTGAGCAGCGCCGAGGCATCCAGCCCGCGGGCCCGGGCGCCCTCGCCCACGCCCACGAACACGGGCGCCTTGCCGCCGGCGCGCGAGACGAGCACGGCCACCTCGATGCCGTCCTTGCGCAGGCGCTCGTAGGCGCCCTTGAGGCC
>JBJTIJ010000425.1:0-2658 GCA_046094945.1 Planctomycetia bacterium
GCCCTGCGCGCCCTCCACGTGCGGCAGGAACGAGAGGTTGACGCTGCTGCCCACGAACTGCACGCCCACGCGGAAGGGCACGAGGCCCGCCGCCTCGTGGCCGGGCACGCGCGTGGAGAAGGGGCCCACGCTGCCGGCCCCGCCCACCAGGCGGATGTTGAGCGCCTGCTGGCGCGAGCCCACGCCGTGGAAGCCGTCCAGCGACAGGTCCCACACCTCGGTGCGCAGCGGGTCGTCGCGCCGCCCCTCGATGCGCAGCCACTGCAGCTGCCAGCCGCCCGAGAGCTCGGGGATGAGGCCATTGATGCGTGGCAGGAACGACATCGTCCACGTGCCACGGGCCGACTTGGCCTCGCGAAAGTCCGGCGCGTCGGCCTCCCCGCTGCCGCGGCCGACGAGGCTCACGCGCGAGGCGCCGCCCTGCGCCGGGGGCTGGGCGGCTGGCGCCTCCACGGCGGGGATGGCGGCCTGCGCGCCCTCGACGAGGTCGATGGCCTGTCCCTGCTGCACGAACTGCCAGTCACGGGCCTGGCTGTCGCTGGGCTGGCGGTCGAAGCCGTACCACCACACCTCGCGCGTGCGGGCCTGGTAGCCGGGCGCGAAGCTGCTGTCCCACGTGCAGTGGAAGCGGCACGGGCACTCCTGCCAGAACCAGTGCCAGGCGCCGCTCTCCAGCGTCACGTTCTTCCACGCCCCGCCCGGCTTGGTGCGCACGCTGAACGACACGCTGCCCGAGGTGCGGTTGTGGAACTTGGCGGCGCCGTAGGCGAAGCGCTCCGGCTCGCCGTTGCCGTTCGTCTTGCGGCACGAGATGGTGCCCCAGCCATCGAAGTACTGCTGGTTGACGCGCTGGGCCGCGTACCAGTCCGGGTAGGGGCCCAGCACCTGCGCGCCGCCGATGCCCTGGTAGCCCGGCGGCGTGCTGAGCCAGCACTCCTCGGCCCCGGCGTGCGCCGCGGGCAGCAGCAGCCCGGCCAGCACCACGAGGCATCCCAGCACCCGACGCGTCCAGCACGGCATGGCCGTCCTCCCTGCGCACGTGGAGGCCAGCATGCCACCAGCCGCAGGCCCTGCCAGCGGCCCGGGCACGTCGGCGTGCCGAGGCCCCCTGTGCCCGCAGGCCCAAGCGGGTGCCCGCAGGCTGGGCGGGTGCCCGCAGGCTCGGCGGGTGACCGCAGGCCCGGCGGGCACCCCCGGCGACGGGCTCCAGCCGCCGGCGGGCGCGAGCCTGCGGCGTCCCGCACTCGCGGGCGCAGGGCCTGGCCGAGTCATCCGGCCGCCGGGCCTGGTCGACGGACCTACTCGACGGGCCTGGCCGACGGACCTAGTCGAAGGGCGTCACCTTGCTGGCCAGCACGCCGTGGATGGCGGCGATGAGCCCGGCGAGGCGGTTCTTGCGGCCCCGCCCGCAGTCCACCACCTTCCACTCGATGGCCTCGAGGTGCTGGCGCTGCAGCACCACGGCATGCCGGTCCGACGTGAAGGTGACGCGGAACAGGATGCAGCGCACCGTGAAGCGGAAGCCCGCCGGCGTGCGGTCGCGCAGCACCGCCTCGGGCGACACCTGCCTGAGCAGGTCGTGGGCCAGGCGCTCCATGTCCACCTGGCTGGGGTTGTCGATGGCACGCTGCAGGTCGCCTGCGAGCGTGCTGCTCGTCTCGTCGTGGCTCATGCCGTCTCCGTTCCCGGGCAGCGGGCGCTGCTTCCGTGCGAGCACGCTAGCCCCGCGCCGGGGCTCGTCAGCCCGTCCCGGCACGCGCGATGACAGGCACGCGGTGCTCCGCAGGCCAGGCATGGATGCGGCGCGAGCCAGCGTGTCGCGCGCGCCGGGTCGCTGACACATCCCCGTGGGCCTGGCCTTGCGTATGGCGCGTGCATGCACGCGTGCCTGCGCGTCGCAGGCGCTTGCGCTGCGCGTGTCAGGCGCCGCGGAACTCCACGCTGAAGCGTGCGCCGCAGCTGCCGCAGGCGCTGGGCTGGGCCAGGGCGGCCCCGCAGGCGGGGCAGTGGCGCGCCTGCAGGGGCGCGGCGGCGGCTGCGGTGGCGCCAGCTGTGCTGGCGATGGCGGCGGGCGGCTCGTCGGGGGCCATGCGGCGCAGCAGCGGCACCAGCAGCGTGAGGGCCGCCAGCAGGATGGCCAGGGCGCCCACGATGCGCCAGCCCGGGTCGCCCGCGGCCTCGGTCCAGATCATGCCCAGCAGCGACGAGCACAGCAGGGTGGCCACGGCGTAGGCCGTGGGCTGCAGCCAGGCGTGGCGACGCGAGGGCTCGGCCAGCGCCAGCAGGCTGGCGTGGGCGCCGCAGCAGGCCAGCGTGCAGGCGCTGCCCACCACCTTCCACCACGCCTCGGCCCGCAGGTTCTCCACCCAGATGCTGAGGATGCCCAGCACGCCGGCCAGCACGGAGGCGACCAGCGCCGCGCGCGGCACCCAGCCCAGCCGGCGCCGCTCCAGGGCCGGCGCGCAGGCCATGCCCAGCACGCTGGCCCCCGAGAGCACCAGCGTGGTGGCCAGGATACGGCCCTGCGTCAGGCCCATCTCGCCGGCCGAGAGCAGGATCACGATGCCCACCACGGCACTGGCCGTGATCGAGGCCAGGCACAGGCGCAGGGCGATGCGGCGCATGGAGCCTCCGGCGCCATGCTACGCCCGCCGGCGC
>JBJTIJ010000426.1:0-2204 GCA_046094945.1 Planctomycetia bacterium
CTGCGCCTGCTCGACGACATCAAGGACACGGGCTACAAGGCCGCCATGCGCGGCGGCATGTCGTTCGGCAAGGACGACATGCGCGTGCCGGACCAGAAGCGCGAGATCATCGGCCAGGCCGAGCAGGAGGTGGCCGAGATCCAGAAGCACCTGAAGAAGGGCGAGATCACGCGCGGCGAGTGCTACAGCAAGATCATCGACACGTGGACCCGCGCCCGCGAGGACCTGGGCGGCGTGATGATGAAGACGCTGGAGACCGACGAGCGCGACGGCCAGCCCTACCTCAACCCGATCTTCGCGATGGCGCAGTCGGGCGCGCGCGGCAGCATCGAGCAGATCCGCCAGCTGGCGGGCATGCGCGGCCTGATGGCCAAGCCCAACGGGCGCATCATCGAGACGCCCATCAAGTCGAACTTCCGCGAGGGCCTGCGCGTCCTGGAGTACTTCTCGAGCACGCACGGCGCCCGCAAGGGCCTGGCCGACACCGCGCTCAAGACGGCCGACGCCGGCTACCTCACCCGCAAGCTCAGCGACGTGGCCCAGAACGTGGTCATCTCGCAGCTGGACTGCGGCACGGCCAACGGCATCAGCAAGGGCGTCATCTACAAGGGTGACAAGCTCGAGGTCTCGCTGGCGCAGGCCATCCGTGGCCGCGTGGCCCGCGACACCATCATCGACGTCGTGACCGACGAGGTGGTGGTGAAGGAGAACGAGCTGATCACCGACGAGATCGGCAAGCGCATCGACGCCATGGGCTACGAGAAGGTGCGCGTGCGCTCGGCGCTGACCTGCGAGAGCACGACGGGCATCTGCCAGCTGTGCTACGGCATGGACCTCTCGCGCGGCCGGCTGGTCGAGCAGGGCCTGGCGGTGGGCATCATCGCGGCCCAGTCGATCGGCGAGCCCGGCACGCAGCTGACCATGCGCACCTTCCACATCGGCGGCACGGCCACCCGTGGCGTCGAGGAGTCGGACGTGCGCGCCAGCCAGTCGGGCCGCGTCCGCTACCAGGCGCTCAACGTGGTGGTGGACCCGGCGGGCGACCGCGTGGCCATCACGCGCAACGGCGAGCTGGTGCTGGTGGACGCCAAGGACCGCGAGATCGACCGCTTCGTGGTGCCGCTGGGCGGCCGCCTCAAGGTCGAGGACGGTGCGCAGGTGAAGGAGAAGGCCGTCCTGTTCAGCTGGGACCCCTTCAACATCCCGATCCTGGCCGAGCGCGCGGGCAAGGTGCGCTTCGACGACATCGTCGAGAACAAGACGGTGCGCGAGGAAGTGGACCCGGGCTCCGGCATCAAGCGCCGCGTGATCATGGAGCACAAGGGCGACCTGCACCCGCAGGTGATCGTGGAGGACGACGACGGCCAGCCGATCGCGCTCTACCCGATGCCCGAGAAGGCGCACCTCGAGGTCAAGCAGGGCGACCGGGTGCAGCAGGGCTCGCTGCTGGCCAAGACCCCGCGCGAGATCACGGGCACGCAGGACATCGTGGGTGGCCTGCCGCGCGTTACCGAGGTGTACGAGGCGCGCAAGCCGCGCGACCCGGCGACCATGGCCGAGATCGACGGCATCGTCGAGCTGGGCGAGAAGCGCCGCGGCAAGCGCAGCATCCTCGTCAAGGCCGAGGGCGGCCAGGTGGTGGAGCACAGCGTGCCCCACGGCAAGCACCTGCGCGTGCACTCGGGCGACCGCGTGCGCGCGGGCGACGCGCTGGTGGACGGCCCGCTGGTGCCGCACGACATCCTGCGCATCACCGGCAGCGAGGCGCTGCAGGACTACCTGCTGCGCGAGGTGCAGAACGTGTACCGCAGCCAGAACGTCACCATCGACGACAAGCACCACGAGATCATCATCGGGCAGATGCTGCGCAAGGTGCGCGTCGACGACCCGGGCGACACCGACCTGCTGCCGGGCGCCGTGGTGGACAAGTTCAAGTTCCGCAAGAAGAACAAGAAGGTGATGGAGTCGGGCGGCAAGCCCTCGCGTGCCGAGCCCCTGCTGCTGGGCATCACGAAGGCCTCGCTGCAGAGCGAGTCGTTCATCTCGGCGGCGTCTTTGCAGGAGACCACGAAGGTGCTGACCTCGTCGGCCCTCTCGGGCCGCGTGGACAACCAGGTGGGCCGCAAGGAGAACGTCATCCTCGGCCACCACATCCCCCCCGGCACGGGCTTCGGCCCCAACGTGAAGACGCAGGTGCCGAAGAA
>JBJTIJ010000427.1:0-4341 GCA_046094945.1 Planctomycetia bacterium
CTCTACGCCTTCCCGGTGGAGGTGCTCACAGGCCAGCTGGGCCCGGCCGCGCTGCTGCAGGGCCTGTGCGTCGCGCTGGGCTGGACGGCGCTGCTGGGCTGGGTGGGCGCCAGCGTCTGGCGCCGTGGCGACCGCATCTACACGGGCGCAGGCATGTGATGCGCCGCTACCTCGCCCTCTACGCCGCCTGCATCCGCTTCTCGTCGCTGCGCGCGCTCGAGTTCCGGGTGGACTTCTTCTTCCGGGTGCTGATGGACGCGCTGTGGTACGCGATGCACCTGGCCTTCTTCGGACTGCTCTACCGGCACACGGCCCTGCTGGGCGGCTGGGACGAGGCGCAGGTGCGCATCTTCGCCGCCAGCCTCTTCGTGCTCGACGCCGTCCACATGACCTTCTTCAGCAACAACCTGTGGTGGTTCCCCACCTACGTCAACCGGGGCGACCTCGACTACCACCTCGTGCGGCCCGTGAGCAGCCTGTTCTTCCTCTCGGTGCGCGACGTGGCCATGAACTCGGCGCTCAACCTGCTCATGGCGCTGGGCATCCTGGCCTGGGCGGTGGCCGGCAGCCCGCAAGGCTTCCCGGCGCTGCAGGCGGCCGCCTACGTGCTGGCGCTGGGGCTGGGGGCGCTGCTGCACTACGCGCTCATGATGCTGTTCCTGGTGCCGGTGTTCTGGCTCACGGGCAGCAGCGGCCTGCGCGACATGTACTGGGTGCTGGACCGCTTCGTGGGCCGCCCCGACGGGCTGTGGACCGGCTGGGTGCGGCGCCTGCTCACCACGCTGCTGCCGCTGGCGCTGGTGGTGTCCTGGCCGGTGCACGTGCTGGTGGAGGCCGATCCATGGCCATGGCTGCTGGAGCTGGCCGCCGCCACCGCCGGGGCGCTGCTGGCGCTGGGGCTGGCCTGGCGTGCGGGGCTGCGCGCCTACGGCTCGGCCTCCAGCTGACGCGGCGCCGCAGCCCACCGCTACCATCCACGCGCCCCTCCAGCGCGCGCCCCGATGGCCCTCCTCACCCTCGACCGCCTCACGATGCACCACGGCGGCCCCGTGCTGCTCGACGAGGTCTCGCTGGAGGTGCATCCCGGTGCGCGCATCGGCATCGTGGGCCCCAACGGGGCGGGCAAGAGCACCTTGCTGCGCCTGATGGCAGGCCTTGGCGAGCCCGTGTCGGGCAGCGTGGGCCGGGCCCGCACTGCGCGCGTGGCCATGCAGGAGCAAGAGCCGCGCGGCCAGCGCCCGGGCATCACGGTGCGCGAGGAGATGCGCACCGTGTTCGCCAGCCTCGACTCGCTGGCAGTGCGCATGGAGCGGCTGGCCGAGCAGGTGGCCGAGGCGCCCGACGAGGCCGCGCGCGAGGGCCTGCTGGAGGCTTATGGGCGCCTGGAGCGCCTGCACGAGCACGGCGGAGGCCACGACATCGAGCGGCGCATCGAGGCCACGCTGGGCAGCCTGGGGCTGCCGCTGGCGGCGCTCGAGCGGCCCTTCGACTCCTTCTCGGGCGGCGAGCGCAGCGTGCTGGGCCTGGCGCGGGTGCTGCTCTCCGACCCCGACGTGCTGCTGCTCGACGAGCCCAGCAACCACCTCGACATGGAAGGCGTGGAGTGGTTCATCGAGTGGCTGGCCGGGCACCCGGGCGCGGTGGTCATGGTGAGCCACAACCGCCACCTGCTCGACGCGGCCGTGGACATGATCTGGGAGGTGGGCGGCGGGCGCGTCACGCCCTACACCGGCTGCTACAGCGACTACGTGCGCCAGAAGGAGCAGGCGCGTGCGCTGCAGGAGCGCCAGTACGAGGTGCAGCAGCGGCTGGTGCGGCGGCTGGAGTTCCAGGCCCGGCGGCTCAAGGACATGGCCAGCGCCTACGACGACCCGGGGCAGGCGCGCCGCGCGCGCAGCATGCTCAAGCGCCTCGAGCGCATGGACAAGGTGGAGCGGCCCGACGCGGGCCCGCGGCGCTTCCACGCCCGGCTGGAGGGCACCGGCACCGCCGGGCGCATCGCCCTGCAGGTGCGCGGCCTCACGCTGGCGCGCGGCGAGCGCGTGCTGCTGCAGGACGCCTCGCTCGAGGTCGAGCAAGGCGAGCGCGTGGCCCTGGTGGGCCCCAACGGCAGCGGCAAGACGAGCCTGCTGCGCGCCGTGCTCGACCAGGGCGCATGGGACCATCCCGTGGTGCGGCTGGGCAAGAGCATCGTGGCCGACGAGTACCGCCAGTTCCACGACGGCTTCGACCCCACGCTCTCGCTGCAGGAATGGCTGTGGCGTGCCACCCAGCGCGACGACCGCGACACGGCCGCGGTGCTGCACCGCTTCCTGTTCACGCGCGAGGACCTCGCCCGCCCCATCGGCACGCTCTCGGGCGGCGAGAAGAGCCGGCTGCAGCTGGCCCGGCTGGCGCTGGGCAAGGTGGGCCTGCTGGTGCTCGACGAGCCCACCAACCACCTCGACATCCAGGCCTGCGAGCAGCTGGAGGAGATGCTGGAGGACTTCGACGCCACGCTGCTGGTGGTGAGCCACGACCGCTACTTCCTCGACCGCCTCGTGACGCGCGTGGTGGAGGTGAGCGAGCGGCAGCTGCTCTCGCACCCGATGGGCTTCACCGAGTGGTGGCGCCGCAAGCGCGAGGCCGGCGGGCGGCGCAAGCGCGCCCTGGCCGAGCACGAGCCGCTGGCAGGCCGGCCGGGCGCGCAGGGCAACGCGCCCCGCCGCGAGGACGTCAAGGCGCAGCGCAAGGCCAAGGCGCGCCTTGCGGCCCTGGAGGGCGAGGTCGAGCGCCTCGAGCAGCGCGTGGCAGCGGCGCTCGCGGCCCTCGAGCAGGCCGCGCAGGGCCCCTACGACCGCGAGCGGCTGGCCCGCCTGGAGGGCGAGCATGCACAGGCCAGGGAGGCGCTGGCCGGGCGCTACGCCGAGTGGGAGGCGCTGGCCGCCTCGCTGGAGCAGCCGTGAAGGTGCTCGCCCACCGCGGCCTGTGCACCGGGGCCCCCGAGAACACGCTGGCTGCCTTCGAGGCGGCCGCCCGGGCTGGCGTGGACGGCATCGAGACCGACGTGCGCTGCACTGCCGACGGCGTGCTGGTGCTGGTGCACGACCGGCACCTGCCCGGCGGCCGCCCGGTGGCACAGGCCCGCCTGGCCGAGCTGGCCGCCGCGCTGGCCCCCGCGCCGGCCTGCACCGTGGCCGAGGCGCTGGCCACCTTCCCCCACCTGCTGTGGAACCTCGAGCTCAAGGACGGCCGTGCGGGGCCGGCCCTCGTGCGCCTGCTGCGGCAGCAGCACCCGCGCCTGGAGGCGGTGCTCAGCAGCTTCGACCACCGGGCCCTGTCGGCGCTGGACAGCGTGCCGTGGCGGCGTGGGGCCCTGCTCGCCCACCGGCCGGCCCGCCTGGCCGAGGAGGCACGCCGGCTGCGGCAGCAGGGCTTCGACCTGCTCGTGCAGGCCCACGAGCACCTCGTCGGCGACGACCTGCACGGGGCGGCTGGGCACCTGCCGCTGTGGGCCTACGACCCGCAGGGGCCCGAGGAGCACGCGGCGCTGGCAGGCTGGCCGCTGGAGGCGGTTATCACCGACCAGCCGGGGCAGCTGCCTCCAGCGGCTCGCCCTGCGCATTGACCAGCACCGGCGCGGGCAGCCCCGAGCCTTCCAGCTGGCCCAGGATCGAGGCGCGGTCGCCCACCAGCACGAGCAGCACGTCGCCGGCTGCGAGCGCCTTGCGGGCCACCTCGTTGAGCCGGGTGGCATCCCAGCCCGCCTGCTGCTCAGCGATGTCCTGGCCGAGAGCCTCGGCACCCCGGCCGTGGCGCGCGGCCTCGGCCAGCTGGCCCAGCAGCCCAGCCAGCGTGCTGCTGCCGTCCACGGCGCCCTGGAACTCGCTGCTGGAGGCCTTGCGCGCCTCCTCGGGGCTGATGTCCCCGGCCGCAAGGCGCGTGCGCTCCGCCAGCACCTCCTTGGCGGCGGGCACGGCGGCGCCGGCACGCACGGAGGAGGAGACCACCCACGCGCCCTCGTCGCGCAGCAGGGCCAGGCCGCTGCCGATGCCGTAGGTCCAGCCCTTGGCCTCGCGCAGGTTGGCGTTGAGGCGGCTGGTGAACATGCCGCCCAGCAGCGCATTGACGGCCTCCAGCGGCAGGCGCTCGGGCGCGGCGTAGGGCGCGGCGGGGAACATGGCGCGCACGACGACCTGCGGCGAGTCGGGCACGTCGTGCACCAGCACGCGCAGGCCCTTGCCGCGGCCCGCCGCGGGCGCCACGGAGGGCGCCGCCGGCGCCGCCGCATCGGCCCAGCCGCCGAAGGCCGCCACCAGCAGCGGCTCCAGCTCGGATCGGCTCACGTCGCCGGCCGTGAAC
>JBJTIJ010000428.1:0-3110 GCA_046094945.1 Planctomycetia bacterium
CATCGCCTGGGGCGTGGTGGGCGCGGCCATGGCGGTCTACGAGGAGGTGCGCGAGTACAGCCTCTCGCGCCAGCAGCAGCAACAGCAGCCAGGGGAGGGCGCGACGCATGGGCAGTGGGTCCGGACAGGGGCTCAACGGCCATGCTAGCCCCGTGCTTCCCGGCTGCCGGCCGCCAGCGTGCCCTGGGCCCTCGGGGGCCTCTGGGGCCTGGGCCAGCACGGGGCCCCGCCGAGGGCCTGGCCCGCGGCCCGCGCAGGGCGCGCACAGGTGCTGCCGCGCCGCGCCCCGGCCCGGCGGCCCGGCGGCCCGGCGGCGCGGTCGGGCGCGCCGGTCGCGCGCGCGCAGGCCGCGTGGCCGCCTGGCCTAGGCGAAGGCGCTGATGCCCGTGATGGCGCGGCCCAGGATCAGCGTGTGGATGTCGTGCGTGCCCTCGTAGGTCTTCACGCTCTCGAGGTTGCACATGTGGCGCATGGTCTGGTACTCGTCGGTCACGCCGTTGGCGCCCAGCGCGTCGCGGCCCAGGCGTGCGATCTCCAGCGCCTCGTGGCAGGCATTGCGCTTGGCCATGCTCACCTGCTCGGCCGTCACCTTGCCCTGCTCCTTGAGGCGGCCCAGCTGCAGGTTCATCAGCTGCGCCTTGGTGATCTCGGTGAGCATGTAGACCAGCTTGGCCTGGTAGAGCTGGAAGCCGGCCAGCGGCTTGCCGAACTGCTGGCGCGAGAGGCTGTACTCGCGCACCTCCTCGTAGACCGCCATGGCCGCGCCCACCACGCCCCAGGCGATGCCGTAGCGCGCTTGGTTGAGGCACGAGAGCGGGCCGCCCAGGCCCTTGGCGCCGGGCAGCAGGCTCTCGGCCGGCAGGCGCACGTCCTCGAAGATGAGCTCGCTGGTGACCGAGGCGCGCAGGCTGTGCTTGCCCTTCTGCTCGCGCGCGCTGAAGCCCCGCATGCCGCGCTCGACGAGGAAGCCGCGCACCTCGCCGTCGAGCTTGGCCCACACCACGGCCACGTCGGCGAGGTTGCCGTTGGTGATCCACATCTTGGCGCCCGACAGCACGTAGCCGCTGCCGTCGCGCACGGCCTTGGTCTCCATGCCGCCCGGGTCGCTGCCGTGGTCGGGCTCGGTGAGGCCGAAGCAGCCCACCGCCTTGCCCGCGTGCAGCGCCGGCAGCCAGCGCGCCTTCTGCGTGTCGGTGCCGTAGCGCCAGATGGGGTACATCACGAGCGCGCCCTGCACGCTGACGAACGAGCGCAGGCCCGAGTCGCCGCGCTCCAGCTCCTGCATCACGAGGCCGTAGGCCACGTTGCCCAGGCGCGGGAAGTCGCCGTAGTCGAGGTTGCCGCCCAGCACGCCCAGCTCGGCCAGCTCGGGGATGAGGTCGGTGCAGAACTGCCCGTCGCGGTAGAGCTGCTGCACGCGCGGCATGTAGCGGTCGGTCACCCACTCGCGCACGGTGTCGCGGATGAGGCGCTCGTCCTCGCTCAGCAGCCCGTCGAGGGCGAAGAAGTCCGGTCCGCGGTAGCGCGCCATGGGAGCCTCCGGGCAGGGTTTGGCCCGACTGTACGGGTCGGCTGCCCCCCGCCCCCTTCTGGCCGGGCGACCCCGGCTCTGGCCGGGCTCGTGCACGGCTCGTGCACGGCTTGCGCACGGCCCGGGCCCGGCCGCTGGCGGGCGGGCGGCCGCGCGGCCGCGGCTCCGCGCCGGCGCCCGCGGCCGGAGGCGGGGGCGGCCGGGCGCGCCCCGGGCGGGGCCGGGCCGCGCAGCAGGTCCTTCTGCACGAACTCCAGCTCGGTGCTGCCCAGGCCGAGGCGGTCGCCATCGTGCAGCGGCGCACGCGCCACGCGCGTGCCGTTCAGGCGCGTGCCGTTGCGCGAGCCCAGGTCCTCCACCTGCCACTGCCCGCCGGCGTTGACCACGCGCAGGTGCTGGCGCGAGACGAGCGGGTCGTCGAGCACGAAGGCGGCGCCGGGGTCGCGGCCCACCACGCAGGGGCTGAGCACCGCATGGTCGCGGCCCGTGCCCTCGCCTGCCCGGATCACCAGTCGCGGCATCGGCCCTCCCGGCCAGCACGCTGCCAGCCTACCCCGCTCGCCGGCACGCCGGCGCCGGCAGGGCGGGCACAATCGGGCCATGGCTGGCACCGTCCCCCTCGAGCTGGTGCGCGTCACGCAGGAGACGCCGCAGGACCGCACGCTGCGGCTGGAGCCCCCGCCCGCCGAGCGCGAGCGCCTGCAGCGCTTCGTGCCGGGCCAGTTCCTCGTGCTGCACGACACGCTGGACGGCGCGCCCATCGCGCGCGCCTACTCGCTCTCCTCGGCGCCGGGCGCGCCGCTGGAGATCACGGTGCGCGACATGGGCGCCTACGGCCACCACCTCTACGGCCTGCCGCTGGGCAGCGTGCTGCAGGCCAGCCCGCCGCGCGGCCACTTCACGCTGGAGGACGACGTGCGGGGCCCGCTGCTGCTGGCCGCGGGCGGCGCGGGCCTCACGCCCTTCCGCTCCTTCGTGCGCGCTCTGGTGGCGCGTGGCCACGCCGGGCCGGTGAGCGTGCTGCACAGCGTGCGCACGCCCGCCGAGCTGCTGTTCCGCGCCGAGCTCGAGGCGCTGGCGCAGGCCCACCCGTGGCTGGCCTACCTGCCGCGCGTGACGCGCCCGCAGCCCGGCGACGGCTGGTCCGGCCCCACGGGGCGGCTGGACGCAGCCGGCCTCGCCGAGTGCCTGCCCGCCGACCCACACCACGTGCTGCTGTATGCCTGCGGGCCCAGCGCCTTCGTGGAGGCCGCGCTGGCGGCCGCGGCTGGCGCGGGACTGCGCGGCGCGGCCGGGCCAGGACCTTGCCGGGTCGTGGGCAGGCGCAGGCCTCGGGGCCCTGCCGTCGCGTCCCGGGGCGCGTCGGGCTGACCGCCGCCCGCCGCTGCCCGCGCGCAGCAGCCTGCCCCTAGCCCCAGCGCTCGCGGCGCAGCTGCCCGGCAGCCAGTCCCGCGCCAGCCGCGGCCGCCAGCGCGGCCTCCACGAAGGCGCTGGGCCCGCAGGCATACAGCAGCACGTGGTGTGGGTCGGCGGGCAGGCACTCGGCGAGGCCGGCTGCGTCCAGCCGCCCCGTGGGGCC
>JBJTIJ010000429.1:0-10199 GCA_046094945.1 Planctomycetia bacterium
GGCGCGGCGTGGCTGCGCCCGGCGTGCCGGTGCGCCGCTGCTCGCGCAGCGCCTCCAGCCGCAGCAGCGCGCGCTCCATGTTGCGGCGTGCCTCGGGCCAGTCGCTCACGCTGCGTGCCGCCAGCCGCCAGGCGGCCAGCGCGTCCTCGGCGCGCATCAGGGCACCCTCGAACAGCGCCGGGTCGGCGCCGGGCTGCGCCGCGCGCGCCTCGAGGTCGCGCGAGGCCTCGAAGGCGAGGTGGCCGCGCAGGAACGCACCGTAGCGCGCGTAGGCCGGGCCGCCGGCGGCCTCGGCGGCTGCGAAGGCGGCGCGGGCCCGCTCGGGCTGGCCCACGCGCAGCGCGCACAGGCCCAGGTTCACGTGCAGCGCAGGGCTGGCCGCTGCCCCGGCGGCGGCGAGCTCCTGCTCCAGCAGCGCCAGCGCCTCGGCGTGCCGCCCGCCGGCGGCCAGCTCGCGCGCCTCCTGCATGCGGCCGCAGCCGGCCAGCAGGGGCAGCAGCGCAAGGCCCAGCCCCAGGCCCAGCAGCCGCAGTGCCGTGGCGCTGCGCGGCAGGCGCGAGTGCCCGTGGCTCGCGCGCCCCGCCGCGTGCGCAGGGGCCGCCGGCAGGGCCGGCGCGCCCTGGCCTGTGGGTGCACGGGCCGTGGGCGCGCGGGCCGTGGGTGCACAGCGCAGCAGCAGGTCGGCTGCGAAGCACAGCAGCGCGGCCAGTGCCAGCCATGGCGTGCGGTCGGCCGGCTCGCTGCGCGTGCTGGCGGCCTGCTCGGCGCGCGCCCGCGGGCGCACCTCGCGCGCATGCAGGCCGGGCAGCACGGGGGCCTCGCCCGAGAGGCGCGTGAAGGTGCCGCCGCCAGCCTGCGCCACGCGCGCCAGCGTGGCGCTGGAGAGGCGCGTGAGCACCTCGCGGCCGGCGCGGTCGCGCAGGTAGTCCTCGCCCGCGGCGCCGGGCGTGAGGCCGGCGCGCGGCACGGCGATGCGTGCGCCCTGCTCGCTGCCCACGCCCAGCACGTGCACGGCGATGCCGCGGGCCCTCAGGCGCCCTGCCGCCTCGGCGCCGCGCCCGCCGTGGTCCTCGCCGTCGGTGAGCAGCAGCACCGCGCCGCGCGCCTCGGCGCCGCCCTCCACGAGGCTGCCGGCGGCATCCAGCGCCGCGGCGAGGTCGGTGCCGCCGCGCAGCACGTCCTCGGGGCGCGCCCCGGCGGCCACGCGGGCCACGGCCGCGCGGTCGCGCGTGAGCGGCACGCGCACGCGCGCCTCGCCCGCGAAGAGCACGAGGCCCAGCCGGTCGCCCTCGGCGGCGGCCGCCAGCGCCTCCAGCTCGCGGGCGGCGCGCGAGAGGCGGTCGGGGGCGAGGTCGCGCGCCAGCATGCTGCGCGAGACGTCGAGTGCCACGACGAGGTCCATGCCGCGCCAGGCCGTGACGGGCGCCGCGCCGCCCAGCCGCGGGCGTGCCAGCGCCAGCAGGCCCAGCGCGAGGCCCAGCGCGAAGAGCAGGCGCGCGGCCGCGCGCCGGCGGGGCGGCACGGCGCTCGCGAGGCGCTGCTCGCGCGGGCCCAGCAGCGCGCGGCGGCGGGCCGCGGCGCGCCGCTCCAGCACGCGCAGCAGCCACCACGCCAGCGGCGCCAGCAGCAGCGCCCACGCCCAGCCCGGGCGCGACAGCAGTGCGGCCTGCGCGGCCAGCGGGGCCAGGGCGGCGCTCATGCGTGCACCGCCAGCGGCCCGGCGGCCAGCAGGCGCGCGGCCAGCAGCAGCAGCAGCGCGAGGGCCAGGAAGGCGGCGGGCCGGTCCTCGAGCGTGAGCTCCGGCTCGGGCACGGCGCTGCGCTCGAGCCGGTCGATGGCGGCGTAGGCCTCGCCCAGCGCGCGCGCATCGCCAGCCTCCAGCAGGCGGCCGCCGGTGCGCACGGCCATGGCGCGCACCGGAGCGAGGTCGGGCGCGGGCCGGCCGGCGCCGGGTGCCCCGCGGGCGCCGGTTCCGGTGGCGATCACGTGCACGCGCACGCCCAGGCGCTGGGCCAGCTGCGCGGCGTGCGCGGGGGCCACCTCGCCCGGCTGGCCCTCCAGCGCCACGTTCTCCTCGCCGTCGGTGAGCAGCACCACGACGCGCGCGGCGCTGCCCTGCGGGCTGGCGGCCAGCGCGTCGGCCGCCAGCGCCGCGGCCGCGCCGCTGGCCGTGGCGTCCTCGGGGCCGTCGGGCGCCACGGGCCGCAGCGCGGCCAGCTGGGCCGCCAGGGCCGCGTGGTCGCGCGTGGGCGGGCAGAGCAGCTCGGGGTAGCGCGCGAAGGCCACGAGGCCGATGCGGTCGTGCGCGCGCGCGGCGATGAACTCGCGCGCCGCCTGCTGCGCGTGCGCCAGGCGCGTGAGGCCGTCGGGCCCGCGCGTGGTCATGGAGGAGGAGGTGTCCAGCACCAGCAGCAGGTCCAGCCCCTCGACGGGACGCGCATGGGCCACGCGGGCGGCGGGCCGCGCGAGCACCACCAGCAGCAGCACCAGGCCCAGCACGGCCAGCGTGGCGGGCAGGTGCACGAGGCGCGTGCGCCAGCTGGCGGGCAGCGTGGCGTCGTCGGGCCCTGCTGCGGGCACGAGCGCTGTCGGCGCGAGGGCCGCCACCGGCAGCGCCGCGGCGCGCCGCCAGCGGCGCAGCATCAGGACGCACAGGCCCGCCACGCCCAGCAGCGGCAGGCCCAGCGCCAGCACGCCGGGGCTGCGCAGCACGAGGCCGGCGATGCGCTCCAGCAGCGCGCTCATGCGCGCCTCCCCGGGCCCTGCGGTGCCTGCGCATCCTGCTGCGCGTGCGAGATCGGCTGCACGTGCGAGATCGGCTGCGCGTGCGCCGCCACGCGGGCCGTGGCGCCGAGGGCGGCGAGGGCCTCCAGCAGCAGGCCCGCGTCGGCGCGGCAGGCCGTGGCCTCGGCAGCCGTGGGCGTGGCGCGTGCGTAGGTGACGCCGTCGCTGGCCTCTAGCACGCGCGCGAGGGCGGCGTGCGCCGGCTGGCCCACCGCCAGCGGCGTGTCCAGCGGCGTGCGCAGGCTGGGCGCCAGCGCCAGCGTCTGGGGCGTGGTGCGCGAGGTGGCGGGCAGGCCGGCCTGTGCCAGCGCGGCGCGCACGCGCGCCGCCAGCGCCTGCAGTTGCGCGGCGGGCTCCAGCGCTGCCAGCGCTTCCAGCGCCGTGCGTGCAGCGCCCGGCACGGGTGCGGCCACGGCCGGGTGCGCGCGCGCGGCTTGCGCGCGCCGGCGCCGGCGCAGCCACAGGCCCTCCAGCGCCAGCAGCAGCAGCACGCTGGCCACGGCCAGCCAGCCCAGCGCGCGCGGGCGCGGTGCCTGAAGCGTGGGCAGCGGCACCTCGGGCTGCTGGGCGTCGGCCGCGTCTACCTCGGGGCGCACGCGCACGGTGCTGCGCGGCGTGGCGGCGCGCACGGCGGGGGCGGCGGCCGGCGCAGGCGCCCACGTGGCCGGGGCCAGCGTCACGTCCTGGCGCGTCATGGCGTAGGCGCGGTAGGTGCGCGCCTCCTCGACGCGCTGGCTGTCCTCGCGCCGCTCCACCTGCTCGAGCTCCAGCAGCAGCGGCGGGAAGGCGCGCTCCAGCTGCAGCGTGGGGGCGAGCTCGCCGTAGGCCTTGCTCCAGCGCGCCACCACGGTGAGCGGGAAGGCGCGGCCCGGCGTGACGGGCCCGGCGGGCAGGCGCAGCTCCAGGCCCAGGTCCTCGGCCGGGATGCCGGGCGCGGGCTCGCAGGCGCACAGCAGCAGCAGCAGTCCCGGCAGCAGCAGGCCCAGCACGGCGAGCCGGCCGTGCGGCCGGCGCCGCGCAGGCTGCGCTGCATGTGCGTGCAGGCGCCTCACCGGTGCGCTGCCCGGCGCGCCTCGCGGCGGCGGAAGAAGGCCTGCAGCGGCCCGGAGAGCGCGTCGGCGCGCGGCGCGGCCGGGATGGGCAGCTCCAGCAGGTCGGCGTGCGCGCGCGACAGCGTGGCGGCGAGGCGTGCGCGCCAGGCGGCCACGCGCGCGGCGTGGGCGGCGCGCACGCGCGGGCTGCCGAGGTCGAGCAGGCGCGCGGGCCCGCCCTCGGGGTCGTGCACGCGCACGAGGCCCACCGCCGGCGGGGCCAGGGCCGGGTCCTGCAGGTGCACGGCCACGGTGTCGTGGCGGCGCGCGCAGCGGCGCAGCGCGGCCTCGCAGCGCGCGCTGGCGCTTGCGGCGGTGCTGCCGGTGGCGCTGCCGGCTGCGCTGCCGGTGGAGGCGCCCAGCGGCGAGCCCAGCAGGTCGCTCAGCAGCAGCACCACGCCGTGGCGTCGCTCCAGCCGCGTGGCCAGGTCCAGCGCTGGGGCCGGGTCGGCCGGGCCCGCCTCGGAGGGCAGCGCGAGCACGTCGCGCACCAGCCGCAGCGCGTGCGCGAGGCCGCGGCCGGGGGCCACCCACGTGGTGCTGCCGGCGCCGAAGCTGCACAGGCCCACCCGGTCGCCCGCGCGCACGGCGGCCAGCGCGAGGCAGGCCAGCACGCGCGCGGCGGCGCCGCGCGGCGACCACAGGCCCGTGCCGCCGTCCATCGAGGCCGAGCGGTCCACGAGGAACAGCAGCGTGCGCTCGCGCTCCTCCACGTAGGTCTTGACGAAGGGCCGGCCCATGCGCGCTGTCACGTTCCAGTCCACGGCGCGCGGGTCGTCGCCCTCGGCGTACTCGCGCACGCTCTCGAAGGCGAGGCCGGCGCCGCGGAAGGCCGAGGCGTAGCCGCCGCTCATGGCCTCGCGCACCAGGCGCCGGGCCTGCGCCTGGATGCGCCGCACCTCGGCCAGCACCTCGGCGAGGCTCTCCTCGGCGAGCGGCGCGTGCGGCGGCGCCCTGCCGGGGGCGGGGCTAGGGGACGGGCACATGGTCGAGGATGCGCGCGATGACGTCCTCGGCCGTCACGCCCTCGGCCTCGGCCTCGTAGCTGGCCAGCACGCGGTGGCGCAGCACGTCGGGGGCCACGGCCTTGACGTCGTGGGGCGTGGCGAAGCCGCGCCCGGCCAGCAGCGCGCGCGCGCGCGCGCCGCGCACCAGCGCGAGCGTGGCACGCGGCGAGGCGCCGGCCTGGATGCGTGCGGCGAGGTCCGGCAGGCCGGCGGCGGCCGGCTCGCGCGTGGCGAAGACCAGCGCCACGATGTAGTCCAGCAGGCGCTCGTCGACGTAGACCTGGTCGAGCAGTGCGCGCAGCGCCAGCACCTGCTCCAGGCGCGCCACCTGCGCCACGGCCGGGCGCGCCTGCGTGGCGGCCATGCGGCGCGCCACCTCCTTCTCCTCCTCGCGGCTGGGGTAGCCCACGCGCACCTTGAGCAGGAAGCGGTCGACCTGGGCCTCGGGCAGCGGGTAGGTGCCCTCGAGGTCCACCGGGTTCTGCGTGGCCAGCACGAGGAAGGGCGTGGGCAGCGGGCGCGTCTCGCCCGCCAGCGTCACCTGCCGCTCCTGCATGGCCTCCAGCAGCGCCGACTGCACCTTGGCGGGCGCGCGGTTGATCTCGTCGGCCAGCACGAGGTTGGCGAACACCGGTCCCTCGCGCACGCTCCACGTGCCGCCCTTGGGGTCGAAGACCTGCGTGCCGGTCAGGTCGCCGGGCAGCAGGTCGGGCGTGAACTGGATGCGGCGGAAGGTGCCGCCCAGCGCTTGCGCCAGGCTCTGCACGGCCAGCGACTTGCCCAGGCCCGGCAGGCCCTCCAGCAGCACGTGGCCGTCGGCCAGCAGGCCCACCAGCAGGGCGTCGAGCAGCGCGCCCTGGCCCACGATGACGCGCTCCACCTCGCGGCGCACGGCCTGCAGGAACGCGCCCTCGCTGGCGATGCGCGCGGCGACCTCGGCGGGCGTGGGCGTGCTCACGGGGGGCAGTGCTCCGGGGGCGTCGGGGCCGCGCGCTCAGCGCGGCGGCTGGGGGCCCAGCAGGTCGATGTCGGGGCGCAGCAGGTCCTGGTCGAGCGCGCGCAGCGCCTGCTCGAGGCGCTGGGCGGCCTGGGCCTTGCCCTGCTCGACGAGCCGGGCGTAGAGCATCTGCGCCGTCTCGCCGGGCGTGATGCCCATGCCGTCGCGCGTGCCGGCCGAGGCGGGGCTGGCGCCGAAGCAGGCCAGGATCTCGTCGAGCGCGGCCTCGTCCTTGCCCTGCTGGTAGAGCACGCGCGCGCGCGCGGCCCGGGCCAGCGCGATGGCGGCCTCGGCGCTGGGGGCCAGCGTGGGGTCGGCCGTGCGCGCCTCGGCCCAGCGCGCGGCCGCGCGCTCGTAGGCCGCCAGCGCGTCGCCCAGCCGGCGCTGGTTGCGCAGCGCCTCGGCTGCGGCCGTGGCGGCCAGTCCTGCGTAGGCCGCCAGCACCGGCGGGGCATCGGGCTGCGCGCGCAGCGCGTCGTAGGCGGGCTCGAGGCCCAGGGGGCCCTTGGTGCGCAGCAGCAGCTCGCGCAGGCGCCTGTGCAGCGCCGGCGAGGCCGGGAAGCGCGCCAGGCCCTCGACGAGGATGCGCTCGGACTGGGCCGCGGCGCCCAGCCAGTCCATCAGGTCCTGGTGGAACAGCACCTGCTCTTCCGTGCCCAGCGGGTGCTTGAGCAGCACGGCATAGGCGGCGTGCAGGTCGGTGAGCCACTCGGGCGGGAAGTCGAGCCGCTCCTTGGTGGCCTGCTTGATGGCGCGCCAGCGCGCCTCGGCGAAGACGGTGAGCACGGCCATCGACGACCAGCTGCGGTCGCCGGCCGGCAGCACGGCCAGCGCGCGCGGGGCGCGCTCGCAGGCGGCCTCGCGCTCGCCGCCGTAGTAGGCCGTCAGCACCGAGGCGGCCTCCAGCCGCCAGCCGCTGGCGCCCAGCCGCGCGGCCTCCAGCGCCGCCGCGCGCGCATCGGCCAGCAGCGCGCGCTCGACCATGCGCGCACGCCGCGGGTCGCTGGCGTAGGTGGTGGCGGCCTCCAGCGCCAGCGGCAGCGTGCTCTCGGCCAGCTCCAGCCGCAGCCCGGCGTCGGCGGGCGCGGCGCGCGCGGCGCGGGCCTGCTCCTCGAGGTGCAGCGGCAGCCCGGGGATCTCGTAGGCCGGCGTGTAGGTGGGGGGCGCGTCCTTGGGCCAGGTGGCGGGGTCGACCGCGGGCGCGCGGCCGCCCAGGCCCTGGTGCACCACCGCCAGCCAGCGCGCCAGCTCGCTGGACTGGCCCAGGCGCTTGAGCGTGGCCACCAGCCGCTCGCGCTCGCCCGCCTCCAGCGGCACGCCCAGCGCCTCGGCCACCAGCGGGGCGGCCTGCGGGTCGTCCACCTTCTCGAGCGCCTCGCGGGCCGAGCGCGAGAGCGCGGGGTCCAGGCCCAGCACGGCCAGGCGCAGCAGGTCCAGTGGGGCCACGTCGGCGTGGCGCGCCGCGGCCGCGAGCAGGGCCTCGCGCTGCGCGGTGTCGCCCGCGACGTAGGCCTGCTCGACGGCGCGGCGGTCGTCCACGTGGCGGCTGGCCACGCGCTCCACCACGGGCCGGTCGCCGCGCACGCCGCTGGCCGGCGCCGGCGGGCGCTCGGCGATGCCGCGCTGGATGTCGGCGAACACCGAGGCGGTGTCGTTGCGGTAGTAGACGTCGTAGACCTCGTGCATGCCGGCCGGCGAGCCGTCGAGCTCGACCATGATGTGGCGCGGTGCCACGCGCTGGCCGTCGCAGAACAGCGCGTAGATGGTGGGCTCGATGGCGATATGCTCGCCGCAGGTGACGCCGCCGAAGCGCGGGCAGGGGATGCGCCGGCCCTGGTCGTCGTAGTCGCGCGGCGTGTGGCGGTAGACCGAGGCGATCACGCACACGTAGGGCTCGTAGAGCGCAGCGATCTCGGGCTGGCGGTAGCGCACGCCGGCGTAGTGCTCGCTGGCGATCTCGCCGTCCATGTTGATGCACACGAGCAGGGCGCGGCCGGTCTCGCGGGCCACGGCCAGCGCGTCGGGCCACGAGCGCTGCCAGGTGACCCGCACCGGCTTCTCCCAGTCGGCGTCGGTGGGGGCGGGCCACATCTGCTCGCGGCCCGTGCGCAGGCCATTCTCACGCGTGCCGGCGCCCGGGCCGGGCGCCGGCAGCGGGCGCCCGTCGGGCGCGACCACCGGTGCGGGCTGGGGCGCGCCTTGCGGGCCAGCCTCGGACTCCGGCTCCGGGCCCGGGGCGGGTGCAGGCGAAGGCGCAGGTGCCGGCGCGGGCACCGGCCCGCTGCCGCCCTCCTGCGCGTAGGCGGCGGCCACGCCCAGCAGCACGGCCAGGGCCACGGACCACGGGAAGGCGCTGCGACGGGCGGGCACGGGACACCTCGCGGGAAGACGCCCCGGCAAGGTACCGCCCGGCCCGGCCCGGCGCATGCCCCGGCCCCGCAGAGCGGGCCGGCTCGGGACCGCAGCGGGCGCAGGGAGCGGTGTGCGCGGGCCGTCCCGGCAGGACCGCGCCCGGGAGCCGCGCCCGGGCCCGTGCAGGCCGTGCCGCGACGTGGCCTAGAAGTGCACGTCCCAGCGCATCAGGAAGGTGAGCACGTCCTCTCCGTCCACGAGCACGCCCGCGCCGGGCCCGGCCCGGCTGTCCACCGAGGCGTTGGTCACGTCGAACATCAGGCGCGTGTGGGCGTTGAGGTACCAGTTCACGCCGCCCGAGACCATGGTCAGCTCGCCCCCGGTGATGCTGCCGTCGGTGAGGTCGAGGCGGTCGACGCGGGCCACCAGCTCGACAGCGCCCCAGCAGCAGCAGTCCTTGGACAGGAAGTTGCAGCAGGGCTTCGTGTTGCCCCACAGCATGTTCTTGAAGTCATAGGCCTTGCTCTCGCCGGTGAGGAACCAGCCCGCCTGCACGTACCAGGCCGTGAAGGCCGGGTCGCCGCGCACGTCGTCGGACACCGTCAGGTGCGTGTACTCCGACCACACGTGGAAGGGGCCCCAGATGGCGCCCAGCTCGCCGTTGAGCAGCAGCACGCTGTCGGGGTCGGTGATCACGCCCGTGTCCACGATGCGCGGGCCGCGGCCGGTGCCCGGGCGCGAGCGGTAGCGCACCTCGTCGGTCGAGCGGTGCGAGGCCGTGGCGCCCACGTGCAGGAAGTGGCAGGTGTCCTTGGCCCACGGGATGAAGGCGAAGCGCCCGCTGAAGGCCAGGCCGCCGTCGCCTTCCTCCTCGTCCCACAGCGCGAAGCCGTTCTCCTCGTCGTCGTTGTCCGGCGAGTAGAGGCCCACCGTGCAGGTGGCGCGGTCGTTCCAGAAGCTGTCCAGCAGCGCGATGCCGATGGAGCGCTCGGGATGCAGCGCCAGCATGCCGGCGCGCTCGATGAAGAGGGTGTGGTTGTCGCTGGAGACGGTCTCCAGGCCGATGGGCTCGTACTGCTGGCCCACGCGGACGCTGGGCATCCAGCAACCGATGCACTTCTTCAGGTTCTTGACCGTGATGTAGGCGTCGCGCAGGCCGGGCGTGCCCGGGTTGCCGAACTCCAGCTGGAAGTTGTAGTCCACGTAGGGCGTGAGGTCGCCGCGCAGGTAGAGGCGCAGGCGGCGGAACCAGGTCGTGTCGTCCCACTCCTCGCCCAGGCCCGGCGCCGGCCCCTCCAGGCCCTCGTCGGGGTCCACGAAGTTGGTGTCCAGGTGGATGCGCCCGCCGATGCGCATGGAGAAGGCCTTGTCCTGCGTCTCGAACTGCAGGCCGTTGTTCCAGCGGGCCGTGAGCACCTTCTCCTTGGACTGCTCGTCCTTCTGCTTCTCCATCCAGGCCTTGATCTCGGCCTGCACCAGCTGCTTGACCTGCTCGTCCTGGCTGGGCTGGCTGGGCGCGCCGTCGGCCCGTGCGGGGCCCGCGAGTGCCAGGGCCGAGGCGCACGCCATGGCGCCTGCCAGCGCGCTGGCCAGGGCCGTGGATGCGAGGGAATGCCGGATCATGCTTGGCCTCCTTGGTTGCCGCTCCCTGCCGGGGGACGCGTGCCTGACTTCCTTGCCTGCGACCGCTGCCGTGCCCGCGCAGGTCCGGGGGCCCTTCGGCCGCGCCGGGCCGGCAACCCTAGCGTGCCGTGGCCTGCCCAGGCCTGTTCGCCTCCTGCGAGGGGGCCCGTCCCTAGCGAACTGGGCGCTAGCGAACTGGGCGCGAGCGGGCGCGGCGCGAGAAGGCCGGGCATGGCGCCAGGACGCAGGCAGGTGGGGGCGGCTGCCGGGGGCACGTCCAGCCCAACGCCTGCTGCGGCGCCTTCCTCCCGCCGCCCCCGTCCTTGCCGCCGCCTCCCGCGGGCG
>JBJTIJ010000430.1:0-15145 GCA_046094945.1 Planctomycetia bacterium
GCCGGGCTCTCCCGCGGGGCCGCCCGGGCGGCCGGCCCGGGGGGCCCCCGGGCCTGCGGGGCACCAGGCCTCGGGGGAAACCGGCCTGGGGGGAAACAGGCCTCGGGGGAAACAGGCCTCGGGGGCAAACGACCCGGCGGGCGCACGACCCCGCGGGCCGCTCGCCCTCCTGGGCGCCCCCACCCGGGCACCTGCACCGCCACCGGCGCTGCGGCGCGCCTACTCCTCGGCCTGGTCCAGCGCCGGCTTGAGGGTGTCGAGCTTGTCGAGGAACACGCCCGTGCCGCGCGCCACGGCGGTGAGGGGGTCCTCGGCCACGCGCACCGGCAGGTGGATGTTCTCGGAGATGACGCGGTCGAGGCCGCGCAGCAGCGAGCCGCCGCCGGCCATCACCACGCCGCTGTCCACGAGGTCGGCGGCCAGCTCGGGCGGCGTGGCCTCCAGCGTGGTCTTGACCGCCTCGATGATGCCGCGCACCGGCACCTGCAGGGCCTCGCGGATCTCCTCGCTGGTCACCTGCACCTTGCGCGGCAGGCCCTCCTTCATGGAGCGGCCCTTCACGTCCATCGACATCTCCTTCTTCAGCGGGTAGGCGCTGCCGATGCCGATCTTGATCTTCTCGGCCGACTGCTCGCCGATGAGCAGGCCGTAGGTGTTGCGCATGTGGTCGACGATGGCCTCGTCCATCTCGTCGCCGGCGATGCGCACCGACTGGGCGTGCACGATGCCGCCCAGCGAGATGACGGCCACCTCGGTGGTGCCGCCCCCGATGTCCACGATCATCGAGGCCTGCGCCTCGGTGATCGGCAGGCCCCGGCCGAGGCCCGCCGCCATGGGCTCCTCTTTCAGGTCCCCGTTGCGCGCGCCGGCGCGCTCGGCCGAGTTGATGACGGCGCGCCGCTCCACGGCCGTGATGCCATGGGGCACGGCGATCACCACGCGCGGGTGCACGCCCCAGGTGCGCTCGTGCACCTTGTAGAAGAAGTAGCGCAGCATCGCCTCGGTGATCTCGAAGTCGGCGATCACGCCGTCGCGCATCGGGCGCACGGCCTGGATGTTGCCGGGCGTCTTGCCCAGCATCTCCTTGGCGGTGTCGCCCACCGCGCGGCCGTTGAGCAGCACCTGGTTGGTGCCCTTCTTCACGGCCACCACGCTGGGCTCGTTGAGCTTGATGCCCTCGCCCGGCAGGTACACGAGCGTGTTCGCCGTGCCCAGGTCGATGCCCATGTCCTTGGAGAACTTGCCGATGAACCAGTCGAAGATCTTGGCCACAGTCTGCTTTCGGGGCGGGCGCGGCGCAGGGAAGGCGGCCACGGCGAGCGCAACGCGCGCGGGGCCGGCCGCCACCCGCACGCTCGACGCTGGCCGAGGTCTCGCAGGGTACACGCGCACGGGGACGGCGCAGGTGCGAGGCCTGCGAACCTACGCCCGCCTGCAGGCCCGTCAACAGGCCCCGGCGCGCGCCGCGCACGTGGCGTGCGCCGCTGACACCTGCGACACCCGGGACACCTGGCGCGGTGGCCCCGGGCGGGGCCACGCGGCGTGCGCGCCCGGGCCCAGCGATGCCCCACCGCCCGGCATGGCGCCATGATCACCCGCGGAAGCCCGCGGCCAGTGGCCCTTGGGCCACGCTGCGGCCGGCCACGCACGGGTCCTGCCCGCACGGGTGGGCCACGCACCGGTGTGCGGGCAACTGCCCTCCACCGGGCCAGGGCCCTGCGCCACGGCCCGCACCGGCGCCTTGGGGCGGCCCCTGGGCCGGGTCTGGGGAGGCGCCGCTGCGGCATGCCCCTCGCCCCCCCGGCGCGGCGGCGGCCCGGGCCCCGAAAACAGCGCGAGGCGGCCGGCCCGGGTGCCGACCGCCTCGTGGCGGGATGCTCGGGGAGGCGCGGGACTAGCGGCCGATGGGGCCGGGCGAGGTGCGCATCTCCTCGAGGGCCTTCTCGGTCAGGGCCTCGACGTTGGGCACGCCCTTGGTCTTGCCGAAGAAGCCCGTGTCGAAGTGCTTCTGCTTGGCCTTCTCGATGCAGAAGAGGGCGCCCAGCAGGGCCAGCGTGGTGAGCACCACCAGGGCGGTGCCGCTGGTGTCCTTCTTCACCACGATCTCGTTGGGGTCGTTGGTCACGTACTGGTCGGCCATGGCGTGCTCCTTGGGGGGCCGGGGGGCCGGACTAGCGGTTCGTGACCGTGTCGCCGGCGTTGACCGGCGACTTCTGCATGCCCGACACCAGCAGGCCCGTGCTCTTCTTGGCCTGGGCGTCGGTCACCTTCACGGTGGCCACGTACTGGTTGCCACGCGAGATGATGTACTCGAAGCCGTTCTGCACGCCGTCCTCGGCGCCGAAGCTCAGCACCACGAGGCCCACCGCGTTGTCCACGGCCAGCACCTTGCCGGGGGCCATCGCGGGCTGCACGGTGCCCTGGGCGCCGTACTTCTCGCGGTAGTTGGCCAGCTCGGCCTGCAGGCCCTGGATCTCGGTGTTGGCCGTGCCCAGCTGGGCCATGGCGGCCTTGTGGGCGGCGACCTCGTCGTCGAGCTGGCGCTGCAGCTGGGCCTGGACGGCCTCGGCCTTCACGCGCGCATCCTTCTCGGCGTCGCGGCTCTGCACCAGCACCGTGCGCTCGTCCTGCAGGCCCTTGATGGTCGTCTCGTAGGCCGAGATCGTGGCCGTCTGGGCGTTGAGGGCGGCGGTGGCGTTGTTGAGCGCCTCGCCCTGCGAGTTGCTCTGCGACACGAGCACCTGGTTCTCGCTCTGCACCGCGGCAGCCTTCGCCTCCAGGCCGCTGTTCTGGGCCTTGAGGGTGCTGTTCTCGGCGCCCGTCTTGTTGAGCGAGTCCTTCGTCACCTTGAGCTCGGTGTCGACGGCGGTGTGCTTGTCCTGCCACTCGCGCACCTTGCTCTCGAGCTGGGCCTGCACGTGATCCTTCTGGCCCAGGTAGTTCGAGGCCGCGCCGAGGAAGGCGCCCGCGAGGATCAGGTTGAGGATGATCAGGAACTTCGCGACGTTGCTCATCTGCTGCTCCTGGGATCACCGTGCCGAGCAGGCACGGCGCCGAGAAAACGGGACGGGGCCGAGGAGGGCCACGCGCCCTCCGCATGCGTCGCGCACGCCCCCTGCCGAAGGCGTGAACGGTCGCAGGCCCGAGGGTTATGGCAAAAGCCACGCGGGGCGTCAACCACTTTCCCGTGAAGGACGGGTGACGAAGGGCACCCCTCCTGTAGCGTCTTGTTAGGCATCCCCGCCGCCGGCGGGCGCCGTGCGCCGGCGCCCCGCCCACAGGGAAAGCAGGGCCAGCAGGCCGGCCAGGGCCAGCCAGGGCGTGTCGCCCAGCCGGGCGTAGGTAGTCAGGCTCTCGTCCACGTAGAGGCTGTCGAGCACCACGCCGGGCTGGTGGGTGGCCGCATCCGAGGCCGCCGGCACCTGCGGGCCGGGCTCGGCGGCCTCGTCCAGCAGGCCGTCGGGGCCCAGGGCGACGGGCTCCAGCGTCCCGTAGGCCGTGCCGGCCGGGTCCAGGAACAGGCTGGGGCCCGTGTTGCCGGCCATGGCCACGCTCATGCCCAGCTCGGCGGCGCGCAGCGCCCCCACGGCCCGGATCTGCGCCCGGAAGGCGCTCTGCCCGAACCAGCCGTAGTTGGCCGCGTTGAGCAGCACCTGGCAGCCGGCCTCGCGCCAGGCCCGGCAGCGCGCGGGGAAGGCGATCTCGAAGCAGATCACGGTGCCGGCGCGCAGCTCGCGCACCTGCGCCTTGCCGCCCGGGTCGATGCGCGCGTAGGACCACAGGCGGAAGGGCTCCTGCTCGTCGGCGCCGCGCGCGATCTCGGGGATCTGGCTCAGGTCGTCGCGCCACGCGCGCAGGAAGGGCAGCAGGTCCTCCAGCGGCGTGTACTCGCCGCCGGGCACGCGCACCACCTTGTCGTGGCGGCCGCGCTCCCACGGCAGCAGGCGCGCATCCGGGGCCGGCAGCGGCGGCAAGCCCTCGTCCAGGCGCGGCGCGCCCAGCGGGTCGATCCAGAACAGGCTGTCGTGGTCGCCGTAGAGCTCGGGATCCTCGTGCAGCACGCCGGGCCGGTCCTCGAACAGGTGGATGGCTCCCACGAGGAAGTGCGGCGCGCCGGCCCCCTCGGGCAGCGTGGCACGCAGCCGGCCGGCGATCACCGCCTGGTTGGGCCACTCGCGCTCGAAGCGCCGCGCCAGCGGCGGCGCCAGGAAGGGCCACGGCACCATGGTCTCGGGCCACAGCACGGCCAGCACCTGCTGGCGGCGCTGGCGCGCGCGCTCCAGGCCCACGCGCGTGAGCGTGGTGTGGCGGTTGAACATCACGTTGGCCGCGTCCGGCACGGGGCTGTGCTTGAGCGACTGCGGCACGTCGCCCTGCACCAGCAGCACGGCCGGCGAGACGCCCACCTCGCCCGAGATGCGCCCGCCCTCCACGTGGCCCAGGCGCCCCAGGCCATGCACCAGCAGCACCAGCGCCAGCAGGGCCGGCGCAGCCAGCGCGCCCAGCAGGCGCAACGCCACCGCCGGCTGCGCCTCGGGCGGGGCGCGCAGCAGCCCCAGCACGCCCGCGGCCCAGGCCGAGGCCATGCCGCACAGGCAGGAGAGGCCGTAGGCACCCAGCAGCGCGCTGCCGGCACGCAGCGGGGCCACGTCCACCAGGCCCAGCGCGCGCTGCGGCCAGGGCATGCCGCCGAACCACACGGTGCGCAGCATCTCCTCGAGCACCACGGCCACGCCCACCAGCACCACGAAGGGCACGCCACGGCGCGCGCCCAGGCGCAGCGCGCCCCCCAGCAGCAGCGTCACCGGGCCCAGCACCACGGCCGCGCCCAGCAGCTGGAACACGCCCACCTCGGCCAGCCAGTGCAGCGCGCAGCCGAAGTGCAGCGTGCCGTGCAGCCACGCCCAGCGCTTCCAGCGCTCGCCGCCGCGGTGCCACAGCAGCAGCAGGAAGGGCAGGTCGCCCAGCAGCACCAGCAGCGGCAGGTGCACGCCCAGCACGCCCGGCGGCAGCCACAGCGCATCGAGCAGCAGCGTGGCCGCCACCAGCAGCCAGCGCGTGCCGTCGCCGGGCTGCGCGAAGGCCCCCAGCAGCCGCGCCAGGCGGCCGCGGCGCGCGGCCGGGGCGGCCGGCGCCGCTCCCGGGGCAGCGTCCGGCGGCGTGGCGGGCGTGGCGGGCGCGCTCATGCCGGCAGCCCCAGCGGCACCACGCTCACGGCCTCGCCCTGCCGCACGCCCGCCTGCGGCAGCACCGCCAGCGCCTCGGCCGCCGCCAGCGCGAAGGGGTCGCCCGAGCCCTTCCACGGCACGGGACGCGCCTCCAGCCCGCGCGCCCCATCGGCCAGCGTGGCCGGCCGCAGCCGCACGCGCGCGTGGGGCCCGGCGTCGGCCCCGGCCCACGCCACGCGCCAGGCGCGGCGCGGCGCGCAGGGCCGGCCCAGCCGCGTGGCCAGCGCCGGGGCCACCAGCAGCTCCATGCCCACGAAGGAGGCCGCCGGGTTGCCGGGCAGGCCGAACACCAGCGTGTCGCCGCGCTGGCCGAACCACAGCGGCCCGCCCGGCTGCACCTGCCAGCCGTGGAAGCGCGTGCCCACGCCCAGCCGGGCCAGCACGCGCGGCACGAGGTCGAGGTCGCCCTTGCTCACGCCGCCCGAGACCAGCAGCACATCGTGGGCGAGGCCGCGCGCGAGCGCCTGCTCGAGGTCTGCCTCGCGGTCGCCGGCCACGCCCAGCCCCACCGGCTCGCCGCCATGCTGCTGCACGGCCGCCTGCAGGGCCGGGTTGTTGGAGTTGCGGATCTGGGCCGGGCCGGGCCGCGCGCCCACGTCCACCAGCTCGTCGCCCGTGGCCAGCACGGCCACGCGCGGGCGCGCCGCCACCGGCACCTCGGCCACGCCGGCCGCCGCCAGCACGCCCACCGCGCCGGCACCCAGGTGCAGGCCGGCGCGCAGCACCACCTCGCCCGCGCCCACGTGCTCGCCCACCTCCACCACGTGCGAGACGGACGGCAGGGCGCCCTGCGGCGCCACCGTGCCCTGCGACTCGCGCGCCTGCTCGAAGGGCAGCACGCCCTGCGTGCCCACGGGCACCGGGGCGCCCGTCATCACGCGCACGGCCTCGCCCGGCGCCAGTGCGCGCGCGGGCGCCTCGCCGGCGGCCACGCGCCCCACCACGCGCCAGGCCGTGCCCAGGGCCGGCCCGAGCGCGAAGCCGTCCATGGCCGCACGACGGAAGGGCGGCACGGCGTGGTCCATGCGCACGTCGGCGGCCAGCACGCGCCCGCAGGCCACGGCCAGCGCCACGTGCTCGGTGCGCGCCCGCGGCACGCCGCAGGCCTGGCGCACGTGCTCGAGGGCCTCGTCCAGGCGGGTCATGCGCGCGCAGTCTACGGGCCCGCGGCGGCGGGCCGGCCCACCGCCCGCGTGCCGTGGCGCGCCCGGCGCGGGGGTGGCCCCAAGCGGGCACGGCCGCCTCGGCGCGGTATGCTCCGCACGCTCTTTTCCCCGAGGTGCCGCGTGCCGACCGTGCTCCCCAGCCAGCCTGACGGACCGGGCCTGCGCGTGGCGCTGCTCGTGGCGCGCTGGTACCCCGAGGTGGTCGACCGGCTGCGCACAGGCGCGCTGGAGACGCTGCGCGCCGCGGGCGTGCGCGATGCCGACGTGCTGGTCGTCGAGGTGCCGGGCTCCTACGAGCTGCCGCAGGCCGCGGGCTGGCTTGCGCGCGACGGCTGGCAGGGACGGCCGCTGGACGCCCTCGTGGCGCTGGGCTGCGTGGTGCGCGGCCAGACCCCGCACTTCGACCACGTCTGCCGGGCCACGGTCGATGGCCTCGCGCGCGTGGCCCTGGACACGGGCGTGCCCGTGGGCCTGGGCGTGATCACCGCCGAGACGCCCGCGCAGGCCGAGGCCCGCTCGGCGCCGTGGGGCGGCGGCATCGGCCACAAGGGCGGCAACAAGGGCCACGAGGCCGCCGACGCCGCCGTGCGCATGGCCGCCACGCGCCGCCGCCTGGCCGGGGGGGGCGCATGAGGTCACGCACGCGCGCGCGCCAGCTGGCGCTGCAGTTCCTCTTCCAGCTCGACGTGCAGGGCGACGAGGCCCGCACGCAGCTCGAGGCCTTCCTCGACCACGAGCTGCGGGGCAAGCCCGGCGGCGAGGAGGCGCGCGGCTACGCGCTGCGCGTGGTGGACGGCGTGCGCACGCACCGCGAGCGGCTCGACGGCATGATCCGCGAGGCGGCGCGCAACTGGGACCTCGAGCGCATGGCGGGCGTGGACCGCAACGCGCTGCGCATCGGCTGCTACGAGCTGCTGCACGAGCCCGAGGTGCCCATGAAGGTGGCCATCAACGAGGCCATCGAGCTGGGCAAGATGTACAGCACCGAGTCCTCGGGCGCCTTCATCAACGGCATCCTCGACCGCATCCGCAAGGACCTGGGCCGCTGATGGGCTTCCTCGACCGCCTCAAGTCCGGGCTGGCCCGCACGCGCGACACGCTGCTGGGCGGCCTCGCCAGCATCCTCGTGCGCGGCCGGCGCGTGGACGAGGCGCTGCTGGGCGAGCTCGAGCGCGCCCTGCTGCTGGCCGACGTGGGCCCGGCCGCCACGGCCAGCCTGCTGGCGGCCGTGCGCGAGGGCGCGCGCGCGGGCAAGGTGCCCGATGCGGCCGCCGTGGGCCCCTACCTGCAGCAGGTGATCGCCGAGCGCCTCGCCTCCAGCGGCACCACGCTGGCGCGCGCCGCCGAGGGCCCCACCGTGGTGCTGGTGTGCGGCGTCAACGGCTCGGGCAAGACCACGTCGATCGGCAAGCTCACCGCCTGGCTCAAGCGCCAGGGCCACAAGGTGGTGCTGGGCGCGGCCGACACCTTCCGCGCCGCCGCCGTCGAGCAGCTGACGATCTGGAGCCAGAGGAACGGCGTCGAGATCGTCAAGCAGGCGCAGGGCTCCGACCCGGCCGCCGTGGCCTTCGACGCCTGCCAGGCCGGCCGCGCGCGCGGCGCCGACTACGTGATCATCGACACCGCCGGGCGCCTGCACACGCAGGAGAACCTGATGCAGGAGCTGGGCAAGATCCGGCGCGTGGTGGGCAAGGCCATCCCCGGCGCCCCCCACGAGGTGCTGCTGGTGGTGGACGCCACCACCGGACAGAACGCCGTGCGGCAGGCCGAGCTGTTCCACGCGGTGGCGCAGGTGACGGGCCTGTTCGTCAGCAAGCTCGACGGCACCGCCAAGGGCGGCAGCGTGATCGGCATCCGCGAGGCGGTGGGCGTGCCGGTGAAGTTCATCGGCGTGGGCGAGCAGGTCGAGGACATCGAGCCCTTCGACGCGGCCAAGTTCGCCGCCGGCCTCTTCGCATGACGGGAGGCGGCTGCGAGCCGCCGTCGTCCGAGGGCGCGATGGCGCCGCCCCCGCTCCCGACTCGCACCCCGCCCGCGCCCGCGCTGCCGGTTGCTGCATGGCCTGAGCCTGCTGCGCGCGGCGCGCTGCTGCTGGCCGCCGCTGCCGGGCTGCTGCTGGCCGACGTGCCGGGCGCCTTCACGCGCGGCGATGTGCTGCGCGGCGTGCTGCTGCCGCTCGTGGCGGCGCTGGCGGGCTGGGCCGTGGCCGCGCAGCCCGGGCGCCTGGCGCGCCTGGCCCCTGCGGCCTGGCTGCTGGTGCTGGCCCCGCTGGCGGCGCGCCTGCTGGCGCTGCCGGCCGTGGACCGCGCCGCGCTGGCCACGCCCGCGGCCCTGGCGCGGGGCCTCTCGCCGGCGCTGGCACTGGCACTGCTCTCGCTCGCGCTGGCCGGGCCGCTGGCGCAGCGCGTGCGCGCGGACCGCGCCTGGCAGGGCCTGCTGCTGGGCGGGGCGCTGGCCGGGCTGTGGACGGCGCTGGACTGGCTGCAGTCGGGCGTGGGCGCAGGGCCCTTCGGCCGGCCGGGCGTGTCGGGTCCCGTGCTGGGCGCGCTGCTGGGTCCTGCGCTGGTGCTGGCGCTGCCGGGCGGCGTGCTGCTGCGCACGGCCCTGCTGGTGCCGCTGGCGCTGGGGTGCGCGGCCAGCGGCAGCCGCACGGGCTGGGCGGCAGGCGCGCTCTCGCTGCTGCTGGCGCTGGCGCTCTCGCCGGCGGCGCACGTGCGGCGCAGCGTGGCGCGCGGGGCCGCGCTGCTGGCCCTGCTGGGCGGCGTGGGCGCGGCCCTGCTGCTCACGGGCCTGCTGCCGCTGGGCGGGCCCACGCTGGAGGTGCGCCGCGGGCTGTGGCGCGCCTCGGCCACCTTGGTGGCCGAGGCCCCGCTGGGCGGCCCCGGCCTGGGCTCCTTCCGCAGCGAGGTGCTGCGCGGGCGCGATGCGCAGGAGGCGCGCCTCTCGCGCGGCCGCGAGCCCTTCATGGCGCACAACGACGTGCTGCAGGCCAGTGCCGAGGGCGGCCTGCCCGCCGGATTGCTGCTGCTGGCCTTCGGCGCCGGCCTGCTCGCGCTGGGCTTGCGCGCCGCGCGCGCCAGCGGGCGCGACCCGCGGGCCGCCGCCGCGCTGGCGCTCTTGGGGGCGCAGGCGGCCGCCTCGCTGGCCGAGCAGGTGCTGCCCGACCCGGCGCACGTGCTGCTGGCCGGCGTGGCGCTGGCCACCCTGCTGGGCCTCCTGGACCGCCGCGCCGGGGGCGCCTGCGCGCCGGGCACGCCCGCACGCGCCCTCGTGCTGCTGCTGGTGGCCGCGGCCGGGGCCTGCAGTGCGCTGCTGGCGCGCGACCTGCTGGCCGAGCTGCACCTCGCGCGCTACCGCGCGGCCACTCCGGCCCCGCTGGCGCCGCCGGCGCTGGCCGCGGCCAGCGCCGAGCACCTCGAGCGCGGCGCGCTGGCCTGGCGCCCCGACCACCCGGAGGCGCTCTACCGGCTGGGCGTGAGCCGGGCCGAGCTGGGACGGCTGGAGGCCGCGCGCGAGGCGTGGCGGGCCGCGCTGGCCGTCGAGCCCGGGCTCAGCGAGGCGCGCATGGACATGGCGCACGCCTGGGTGCTGGAGGAGCGCGCGCAGGAGGCGGCCGAGGTGCTGCGCGAGGCCCGGCGCCACGATCCCACGCGCTACGACCTCGCGCTGCGCCAGGGGCACGTGGCGCTGGGCCCCGAGCCCGTGCCCGGCGCCCCGGCGCCGGCGCTGGAGCCGCTGGAGCCCCTGCGCCGCTACAACGAGGCGCAGGCCCTCGACCCCTCGCGCTTCGAGACCGAGGTGGCCTACGCGCGCGTCGCGCGCCGGCTGGGCGACCTGGACTCGGCCGGCGAGCACCTGCGGCGCGCCGAGGGCCTCGGCGGCCGCACGGGCGAGCTGCTGGTGGAGTCCTTCCGGCTGGCCGAGGCCGAGGGCCGCGCCGACGAGCGCACGCTGGCCGCCATCCTCACGCTGGCGCTGGCCACCGACGAGGGGCAGGCGCCGGCGCTGCGCCGCTCGCTGGCCGCGTGCGAGGCCGCGGCCGAGGCCCGCGAGGCCGTGGTGCGCGCGGCGGCCCAGGTGGGCGATGCGCGCCGCGCGGGCGTGGCCCGCGCCTGGTCGGCCTTCACCGTGCGCCTGCTGGCGCTGCTGCAGGCGGGCCTGGACGACGCGGGCGCCGTGCGCGAGGAAGCCCGTGCGGCGCTGCGCGCCGGGCGCCACGGCGGCGCGCTGGCGCGGCTGCGTGCCGTGCTGGCCGCGCCGCCGGGCGAGGCTCCCGCGCAGGGCGCGGAGCGCGCCGGCTGGCTGGGGCTGCGCGGCGACCTGCTGCTGGAGGCCGCCGGCGCCGCCAGCCGCGTGGACGGCGCGCTGGCGCGCGGCTACTTCGCCGAGGGCCACCTGCTCAAGGGGCTGGAGTTCCTCGAGCGCGGCCTGCTGCCCGAGGCCCAGCGCCTGCTCGCCAAGGCCGCCGAGGACGACCCGGCGGCGCCCGACGCGCTGGCCTGGCTGGCGCTCGCGCGCCTGCGTGCGGGCGACGCCGCCGGCGGCGAGGCGGCCCTGCTGCAGTCGCTGGAGCGCGACCCCTCCGGCGCCGCGCTGGAGGCCATCGAGGCCCTCGCCCCGCTGCTGGCGCGGCCCGCCGTGCGCGACGCGCGGCAGGCCGGCAAGTGAGCGCCCGGGCATGACAGCGCGGGCATGAAGCCGCAGGCATGAACCTGCAGGCATGAAGGAGGGCGCAGGCCGCGTGGCCTGCGCCCCCCGGGGAGCCTGCGGCGCGGGCGCGGCTACGTGACCGCAGGCGCGGCTACTTGCCCGCGGGCGTGGCTACTTGCCCGCGGGCGTGGCCTCGACCTTCTCGAAGGCCCGGGGGTCGAGCTTCTTGGCCCACGGCATCTTCACGAACAGGTCGGCGATCAGCGGCGCCAGCACCAGCGCGATCACGGCCATGAGCTTGAGCAGGATGTTGATGGCCGGGCCGGCGGTGTCCTTGAAGGGGTCGCCCACCGTGTCGCCCACCACCGCGTTCTTGTGGCGCGGCGAGCCCTTGCCGCCCGTCTTCTCGATGAACTTCTTGCCGTTGTCCCAGGCACCGCCGGCGGTGGCCATCATGATGGCCAGCGGCACGCCGGCGATGAGCGAGCCGGCCAGCAGGCCGCCCAGCGCGCTGGGGCCCAGCAGCACGCCCGTGAGCACCGGGATGATCACGGCCAGCAGGCCGGGGCGCACCATCTCCTTGAGCGCGCCCTGCGTGGTGATGTCCACGCAGCGGGCGTAGTCGGCCTTGGCGCCCGGCTTGCCTTCCTTGAGGCCGGGCGTCTCGCGGAACTGGCGCTGCACTTCCTTGATCACGGCCTGCGCCGCGCGGCCCACGGCCTGCATGGCATCGGCCGAGAACAGGAAGGGCACCACGCCGCCCAGCAGCAGGCCCACCAGCACGACGGGGTGGCTGATGTCCATGTCGATGCCGGTCCCGTGCTGCGCCAGGGCCTCCTGGAAGGCGGCGAACAGGGCCAGCGCCGTGAGCGCGGCCGAGCCGATGGCGAAGCCCTTGGCGATGGCCGCGGTGGTGTTGCCGGCCGCGTCGAGGCTGTCGGTGCGCTCGCGCACCTCGGGCGGGCAGTGCGACATCTCGGCAATGCCGCCGGCGTTGTCGGCGATGGGCCCGTAGGCGTCCACGCCCACCGTGATGCCCAGGATGCCCAGCATGCCCACGGCCGCCAGGCAGATGCCGAACATGCCGCCCACCTGGTAGCCCAGCAGCACGGCCGCGCCCACGATCAGCAACGGCAGCACCGTGCTGCGCATGCCGATGGCGAGGCCAGCGATGATGTTGGTCGGGGCCGAGTCGCTCTGGTCGGCCAGGCCCTCGACGGTCTTGCCCGAGGTGTAGTGCTCGGCCGAGAAGCCGATGCCCATGCCGCCCACGAGGCCGATGATCACGGTCCACGCCCAGGCCATGGTGTCCACCGCCTGGCCGGCGGCGTCCTTGACGTCGGCGAACAGGCCCAGCGTCAGGCCCAGCACGATGCCGATGAAGGCCACGGCCGACACGATCGTGCCCTTGCGCAGCGCCGCCTGCGGGTCGCCGCCCTCCTTCACGCGCACCGTGAACACGCCCAGGATCGAGGCCAGCACGCCGCCCGAGAGGACGGCGAAGGTGTAGCCCACGGCGGCCGTGGCAGCCTCGCCGCTGTACGAGGCCAGCCCGATCACCACCGCGGAGAGGATGGCGCCCACGAAGCTCTCGAAGAGGTCGGCGCCCATGCCGGCCACGTCGCCCACGTAGTCGCCCACGTTGTCTGCGATCACGCCCGGGTTGCGCGGGTCGTCCTCGGGGATGCCCGCCTCGACCTTGCCCACGAGGTCCGAGCCCACGTCAGCGGCCTTGGTGTAGATGCCGCCGCCCACGCGCGCGAAGAGCGCCACCGAGGAGGCGCCCATCGAGAAGCCGGCCAGCACGGTGGCCGCCTTGGCCAGGTCGCCCTCGATGCCCGTGAAGACGTAGTAGAGGCCGGTGAAGCCCAGGATGCCCACGCTCATCACGAGCATGCCCATCACGATGCCGCCGGGGAAGGCCACGTTGAGCGCCTCGTTGAACGAGCGCGTGGCTGCGGCCGTGGTGCGCGCATTGGCCGCCGTGGCGATGAGCATGCCGCCGAAGCCGCACAGCGACGAGCACAGGCCACCGATCACGAAGGACAGCGCCGTCTTCCAGCCCAGGCCCTCCACCGGGCCCGTCAGGAACAGCGCCATCAGCGCCGCCACCACCACCACGAAGATGGCCAGCACGCGGTACTGGCGCTTGAGGAAGGCCATGGCCCCCTCGCGGATGTGCCCCTGGATGGCCTGCATGACCTCGTTGCCAGGGTCCTTGGCCAGCACGCGGCGGGCCATCACCCCGGCGAAGAGCAGGCCGGCGACACCTGCGCCGAGCGCCCAAAGACCCTGGCTGGGAACCTGCATGGGAAAGCCTCCGGGGGCACGCGGCCCCTGCCTGCCGCCCCCCGGCCGCTCGGCCCGGGGCGAAGCGTGGGAGTGTACCGACGAGGCCCTTCCCCACACAGGCCGGGCCCGGGTGACGCGGGTGATGGCCGCGCACGGCAGGGCGTGAGCACCTGCCGGGAGCACCCTGGCGCGCAAAGGCCCCGCACGCGGTGCACGCGCGGCTCGCGCGCGGCGCCCGGCAAGGCCGCGCGGGCCGCGGGGCCTGCGGGCGGCCGGCGCCGCGCGCAGGTCGCCCGGCTAGTTGCCGAAGAAGACGAAGGTCAGCACGAGGAAGATGGGGATCAGGATGCCCACGCTCCACAGCATGTAGCCGAAGAACGAGGGCATCTTCACCTTGTTCTCCTCGGCGATGGCCTTGACCATGAAGTTGGGGCCGTTGCCGATGTAGGTGTTGGCGCCCATGAACACCGCGCCGCACGAGATGGCCTTGAGCAGGATGTCGCCGGCCGGCATCGTGGCCGTGGCGCCCGCGTCCACCAGCGCCTTGAGGCTGTCGGCCTCGATGCCCAGCATGCCCTTGGCCAGCGAGGCGAAGACGAGGTAGGTGGGCGCGTTGTCGAGGAACGAGCTGAGCGCGCCCGTGGCCCAGAAGTACTGCCACGGGTGGTGCAGCGCGATGGTGCCGTCCTTGCCCATGCCCTCCAGCAGGTGCAGGGCAGGCACCATCGTGACGAAGATGCCGGCGAAGATCACCGCCACCTCGACGATGGGCCCGTAGCCGAAGCGGTTGGCCACGCGGATGGCCTGCGGCGTGCTGCGCAGCGAGAGCACGGCGAACAGCAGCATGCCGCCGGCCTGCACGCCCGCCTTGGCCGCATCGCTCCACGCGCTGCCCAGCGTGCCCACGCCCAGGATCACGCCGATGACGCCCAGCAGCCACAGCAGGTTCACCTTGCCCTCGAGGGCCAGCGGCTCGCGCAGCCCCATCGGGTCGGAGGCGCCCGGCGCCTCGCGGCGCATGGCGGCCCGGTCCCACGCGTAGAACACCGCCAGCAGCACGCTGCACACGATGGCCCACTCGTAGGCCAGGCCGAAGGTCCAGGCGAAGGGCACGCCCTTGAGGAAGCCCAGGAACAGCGGCGGGTCGCCCAGCGGCGTCAGCATGCCGCCGGCGTTGCTGACGATGAAGATGAAGAAGACCACGATGTGCGTCTTGCGCTCGCGGCGCTCGTTGGCGCGCAGCAGCGGGCGGATGAGCAGCATCGAGGCGCCGGTGGTGCCGATGAACGAGGCCAGCACGGCGCCCACGGCCAGGATGGCCGTGTTCACGCCCGGCGAGCCGGCCAGCGAGCCGCGCAGGTAGATGCCGCCCGTGATCACGAACAGGCTGCCCAGCAGGGCCAGGAAGGCCACGTACTCGACCAGGCTGTGGGCCAGCCAGTGCGCCCCATGCTCCGGCCCCACCAGCAGCCAGCCGGCCACGGGCAGCGCCAGGCCCAGCGAGACGATGGCGCGGCTGCGGTTGCTCTCCCACCAGTGGTGGGCCACCAGCGGCAGCACGGCGATGCCCAGCAGCAGCAGCACGAAGGGCAGCACGGCCAGCAGCGGGATGGAGCCCGAGGCCAGCAGGGGGAGGAGGCTCATGGGGGGCTCCGCGGGAAGCGCGCGATCCTACGCCCCGGGGGCACGCGACGGAACACCCCCGGCGAGCACGCCGCGATGCACGGTCCGCCCGCCGGGCAGTGACGCAGGCCCCGCCCCGGCCGGCCGCGCACCTGCCGCGCCAGCACTGCCGCGGGGCCGCGCCAC